>CAZFSQ010000021.1:0-12745 GCA_964521975.1 uncultured Oligoflexales bacterium
TTTGATCCAACGGTTTCAACGGAACTAGCTTCCTTTGGTTATGACGATGATGGCAGGAAAGCTGAAAAAGTTTTTATTATTAAAGAGGGAAAATTACTATCTCCTCTTGGAGGAACTATTTCATTAAGCAGGACCGAGAAAAAAATAAAAATTGGCACAGCCAATAGTCGTGCAGGCCATTGGTCACGACCGCCGATTGATCGAATGGCGAATTTAAATTTAGAGCCAGGAAAGTCTACCGAAAATGAAATGATCCACGCAGTAGAGCATGGTGTTTATATGGAAACAAATTGTTCTTGGTCAATTGATGATTCAAGAAATAAATTTCAATTTGGCTGCGAGCGTGGTGTTGTTATTAAAAATGGAAAAAAAGATCATGTTGTGCGTAAACCTAATTATCGCGGTATTTCGGCAACCTTTTGGCGAAATTTGAAAATGGTAGGTGATCAATCGAACTATCAAGTTTTGGGGACGAGATTTTGTGGTAAAGGAGAACCGAATCAAGTGGTGATGGTAGGTCACGCAACACCCACATGTTTATTTTCTAATGTCGAAGTATTTGGTGGCATTTAAGGAGAATTTTTTATGAGTCAGCAAAATAAAAATTATTTTGAAAATATTGCAAAAAAATTTGATGAGAAATTTTCAAATGCTAATGATCATTTTATTCTTAATTACGTGGGAGAAAACTCGGATTTTTGTCGTTTTAATCATGGGAAAATTCGTCAAATAGGAAAAGTTTTAGATCATAATATCAAATTAAGACTCATTCAAAATGGTAAAAGACAAGCATCAGTTAATATTCGTTGGACAGGGTACTCGGAGAAAGAGGATTTTTTAAGATTAAAAGATGCAGGGGAATATTTAAAAAAAATAATTCAAGATTTACCTGAAGATCCTTATTGCCCTAAAAAATCGTTAGACGTAACCAAAGTCCATTGGAATGAGTCGCAGCTTCCACCTCTTGAAATTATGGTAAATGACATTGTAGAATCTTCACAAAAACTAGATGTGGTTGGAATTTTGGCGAATGGCGATCTTTATCGAGGGTTTTTTCAGTCGGGAGGACTTTGTCATTGGTACGAGAACAGTTTATTTAGTTTCGATTGGACAGTTTACTCACACGGGGATAAAGCGGTGAAATGCCAATACGCCGATACAAAATGGAATAAAGAAATTTTGATACGTAAATTAGATGAAGCTAAAGTTCAATTGGAAGTATTAAAAAAATCAGCCCAAAAAGTCGCACGCGGAAACTACCGAACTTATCTTGGGCCGCGAGCAGTCCGTGAGATTATGGGTCTTCTGACTTGGGGTGGATTTGGTTATCAAGGAAAGATGAATGGGCAAACCCCGTTTCGTTTACTTTCGGAGGGGAAATCATGTTTTTCTCCGCAAATGGACATTACTCTGAATGCTCAAGAAGGGCCGATTGCTGCTTTTGATGCGGATGGTTTTACAAAACCAGAGAAAGTAAAATTTATTCAACAAGGAAAGATGGAAAGTTTTCTTATCTCTTCGCGTTCTGCGAACGAATATAAAGTGCAAGGAAATGGTGGCAATGAAGAAGAATCACCCGAATATATTTCTATGCAGGGTGGAAAATTAGATGAGCGAGATATTTTAACAAAATTACACGAAGGGTTATATTTGCAAGATCTTTGGTATTTAAATTATTCAGATCGAACGAGTGGAAAAATTACCGGTATGACCCGATTTGCAGGGTTTTGGGTTGAAGGAGGAAAAATTTCTTCTCCGATTGACGTCATGCGATTTGATGATTCTATTTACAGAATTTTTGGTTCTGAGTTGGAAGGAATTACAGAAACGCCGGAGTTATTACCCAATACGGCGACATATGATGGACGAGAAACGGGTGGATATAAATTACCAGGGATTCTATTAAAAGAATTTTCACTGACTCTTTAAAAAACAATGCCATCAAAAGACATTTCTTATAATTTAAAAAAATTGATTGATGCACGGTATTTATCAAATACCAAGAGTGATAAAGAGGAAATTCACGTCATCAGCGATATTGATAAGACATATATTGAAAGTGAGTTCTCTACATTTTTGGACATGGCCAAAATTGCTTTTGAAGATGAAGAAGATAAAATTACGGTCTCTGGTGCAACGCAGGTTTTATGTTTACTCAAGAACTATGCGGGCGATGAAAATAAAAATTTAAAATTTTTGCATTTTGTTTCTTCATCACCACCGCAGTTGCGTCAGGTTCTCGAAAAAAAACTGCTTTTAGATGGTTTGACTTGGGATTCTGATACCTTTAAAAATCAACTTTATAATTTAGTTTCTCGTCGAACAGATTTATTAAGAGAGCATATTGCCTACAAGATGGGGGCGATTTTAAATCTCATTGCACAGGCTAAACCACAAAGTCAGTTTATTTTAATTGGGGATTCGAGCGAATCGGACCCTGTGATCTATCTAGGGATCAAGCTTTTGCTCGAAAAAAAAATAAGTGTTGATGATTTTCAGCATTATATTGAAAAGTGTGGGATTGAAAATAAAACGATCGAACAGGTATTGTCATTAGTTTCCTTTCTGAATGAGGAAAAAAAAGTAATGGCTATTTTGATTCGTAAGGTGAAAGGCCACCATTTTTTTGAGTCGCATCCTTTTTTTCAAGAGGGGGGATTTTATTTTGATAATTATTTAGAGGCGGCACTTTTTTTATTTGAGGAAAGAGTTTTATCGTCGATCTATTTAAGAAAATTAATTCTTAACTTACATAATCAGATTTTCTTTGAACTTAATATGATTTTAGATACTTTATCATCTTGGAAAAAGATTTCACAGAATAGTGATTTAAAAAGTGAAATTGAAAAATTAGCGAATGAAATTTTAAAGGAACATTCTTGGGAGATTCATGAAAGAACATTCCAACTCCCTAATGCGTCTTTGTGGGAAAGTAACTCCCAATTTTCTATGGTAATTAAATCACTTGAAGAATGGAGAAGATTAAAAAAATAGGATAAAATGGCATTCTTGGCTAAACTTCATAGGTGAAAGGAAAACATAATATGCCGCACAACCGAAAACATATCCGCTTTAAACCTGATCCCCTTGATTACGCAGTGATTGATACAGATATTGAGCAACCGCAATTTAAGGGAAAATTCGTTGGTTTGATTATTGATGAAAGTCCTATGGGTGGGTGCAGCCTTGTGGCCTTAAATTTTCAGAAGTTAGAAGCAGCTCAAGAAATTAAAATAAAAGTGGGTAGGCTGGACCCAATGCCAGCAGTTATTCGATGGGTGAAAGAAATTCAACCTGACGTCTTTCGCTATGGGGTTGAATTTTTAGAATGAAAGCAATTATTCACCTGGCGGGTGAGATCAATATTAAATCCAAGCGAGTTAAACGCTGGTTTTTGAGTCAGCTCATTCAGAATATTTATCAAACCTATGGAAAAAGCGTTAAAGTTGTAAACGATTGGTCAAAGGTTTGGATTTTTTCTGAAACAGCATTTTCAATCGAACCGCTGACAAGAATTTTTGGTATTGCATCCGTTCATGTGATTGAAGATGAGTGTGAATCTAATTTCCAAACTATTTTAGAATTAGGTCAGCAAAAATATTGGGATTCAGTTAAAGATAAAAAATTCGCGGTCTCTGTGCGTCGTCACCCGTCACTTTCTTTTACTTCACAGGAACTTGCGAAAGAATTGGGGGCGAAACTTTATGCAAATGCTAAGGGCGTTGATCTTGAAAATCCCGAAATTTGTATTTATGTTAATTGCCAAAAAGATAAAACTTATTTCACGACGGAAGTGGTTAAAGGAGCGGGGGGTCTACCCATTGGTGTAGGGGAAAGAGTATTGAGTCTTGTCTCTGGTGGAGGGGATTCTATTCTTTCAAGTTGGATGCTTTGGAAAAGAGGCGTTGCGACAGATTTTTTATTTTTCAATCTAGGTGGCAAATCTTATGAAAAAATCGTGATCGAAAATTTGAAAGAACTTTGGGAGAAGTGGGGTGGTGGGACAAGGCCCTATCTTCATGTCTTAGATTTTTCATCTGTTGTTGCGATGATTCATGAAAAAATCCCTCCCAAATACTCACAAGTGTTTTTAAAACGCACGATGTATCTAATTGCGGAAAAACTATGTCTCGAATTGAAAATTCCTGTGTTCGCAACAGGGGAGTCTTTAGGCCAAGTTTCAACGCAAACACTTTCTAATTTAATTGCGATTAGTAGCAATATTAAAGCAGCGATTCTACGACCACTTATTGCAATGGATAAACAAGAAATAATTAATCAACTCAAAAAAATTAATATGTTTGATTGGACATCAAGGTTACGCGAGTATTGTCATATTGCTAAAGAAAAACCTGTGACAATGACAAAACCAGAAAAAATTTTAGAAATGGACCCGTTATTAGATGGCGTTATTCTGGAAGAAGTTTTTAAGCAAAGAAAAACCATTTCTATTGCGGAGATCAAAAAAATTGATCTTGGAGCAAACTATTTATTTGTGGATCAGCTATCTGAAAAATCAACCTTGGTTGATTTAAGAGTGAATCCGGTAGAAAAAATTCCTGGAGCAGTGACTTTAGAATATTCAGAATTTTATCAAACTTTTACACGATACGATAAAAGTAAAAATTATATTTTGATTTGTGAGCATGGTTTACAAAGTGCAACGATGGCAGAAAAAATGCAGGAGAGGGGATTTGAAGCCTATAGTTTACGAGGTGGTTGGGAGAGCCGAGGATGCTAAGAAAGATATTTTTGGTACTGATTTTTATTGCTTCGTGTGTGACTTCTGAAAAAAATATAAGTAAGAGAAAAAAAACAGTTGTTACTGAGATTGAAAAAGAAGGAGATAAGGTGACAACTAATTCATCAAAAGAGGTTTCTTCTTCAACTTCCAATATCTCAGAAACTTCAACCAACGAGTGTTTTTCATTAAGTGACAAAAAAATTACGATGCCGATGGTATTTGGAGATGAGAGTTTTATTCTCACTCGATTTTTATCTTTGTGCCCAGAAAATTCTGATGGCAATCATATTAAACAAGGAAGTGGTTTTGTGGTTATGGGGATTCCGTGTTCTGGGGGTAATGGCCGTATGGAATATCGTGGTCATGCTTTTGCACCTAAATATGTTTCTTATACGTTTAATAATGATTGTCCGATGAAGTTTAATGCGATGTCGCAGGTGGAAAAAATTGTGCAAAGTAAATTGGGATTATCGAGTCAGGAAAAATTGATGGCACTTTTACCGATGAATGTTCGGTATTGGGAAATTCCTGGATTAGCAGATTCTGCTGCGGGGCATGTGGTAGAGTTATTGTCGATGGAGTCGAGGCAAACCCTTTGGACGAAATGGCAGAAAAGTGAACCTATACCTGTTGATTTATATGGACAAGAGAATGCATGGACAGAAACCCATCAAATGTATCGCGTTAAAGGGGAAATTATTCCAGAGGGAAAAAACCAAGAAAAATTTAAGTTGATCGTAAAAAGTTTGGAGTTTTTGACAGATGATATGAAGAGTGAAGTGAAGTCAAGGTGTGAGCAGAAAATTCCGAAGCTACCGTGCGGGGATATTTTTTGAGCGTATTGCAAAAAAGTCATCTTCGTCGTTACTCCTCGCTCGAAATGCTCATTTACCGGAAGTAAACTCCGCTTTCTCGCATCGTCGTGCCTAGAATCTGACCCTTTTGCAACACGCTCTAAATCTACCCCCAATTTTAATGAATCTGAAATCAAAACACTTATACTATTTAATGACGAATACCCCGTGACGCACTCATTTTTTCTCTATACAGGAAGTAAGGAATATGTAATGGATAAAATTAAGATAATGCCTATTGATAAATTTTTGTTGAATTTAAAAAAGTTTATTTAGCGTTTTTTTGTGTTTTTGCTTAGAATATTCTTAAATATATCTTGTTAAAAATAGATAAAGGGAGGAAATAAAATTTATGCGTTTAAAGTTTTGTGCCGTCTTTTTTATTTTTTTATTCTCGCAAGTGGGATTATCCTATCAATTTCCTAATTCATCTAAAGTGCAGATGAATGAACCCATTAATTTGTTACAAAAAATTTCAGAGGGGGTGTCAAGTATCGCCTCGCAAACACAGGGTGCTCTTGTTTATATTTCTGTTTCTAAAACAATCAAAGGAACGCCTTTTAATATGGTAGATCCATTTGAATTCTTTTTCGGTGTTCCTCAAATGCCTAATCAGCAGAGAGAGCGTGATCAAAAACAAGAAGGACTAGGATCAGGGTTCATTGTTGATTTGGATAAAGGTTACATTATGACAAATAACCATGTCATAGATGATGCGGATGAGATTAGTTTAAAATTAGCGAACGGAAAAATTTATGATGGCAAAGTTTTGGGTCGCGATAAGAATACAGATGTGGCTGTTGTAAAAATTAAAGATGATAAGTTCGACAAATCAGGTCTTATGGATTTAAGCTTTGCAGCAGATGATAAGGCTAAAGTTGGAGATTTCGTTATTGCTCTAGGTGCTCCATTCGGTCTTGAAGCCAGCATTTCTTTTGGTGTGGTTTCCGCACTAAGTCGCGGTAGTCTCGGTATTACAAAATATGGAAACTTTATTCAGACAGATTCTGCGATTAATCCTGGAAATAGTGGTGGTCCTTTATTAAATACCGAGGGGAAAGTTATCGGAGTCAATACGGCGATCTTTTCAAAGTCGGGAGCCTATAATGGAATTGGCTTTGCAGTTCCTTCAAGTTTAGCAAAAAAAGTGGGTGAGAAATTAGTAACCGACGGAAAAGTTTCCCGTGGTTTTATTGGTGCGGGGCTTCAACCCATGTCGGACGAAGTCGGCTCTCATTTTAATGTCGCCAAAAATACCAAAGGCGTTTTAATTGCAAATATTGTGAAAGACGGGCCAGCTGATAAGAGTGGTCTAAAAACTGGCGATGTTGTGATTGGTGCGAATGATAAACCGGTGAGTGATCCTGATGAGTTGATCAATTTTATTGGCTTGGCTGGTCCTGGGGCCGAAGTAAAATTAAAAATTCTTCGCGAGGGTAAAGAAAAATTTGTTACCATTAAAGTAGGCGAATGGCCAGAGGATGAAGATGTAGCTTTCACAAGTGCATCGCGAGAAGATGATGAAGCGAAAGGTGGAGGAAAAAAATCTGTTCTAGGGTTATCGTTATCACCTCTTGATACAAAACTTAAAAAGCGATTCAGTAAAATCGAAAGTAAATCAGGTTTAGTCGTTTTAAATGTTGAGGGGGATTCGCCTGCGGCAAGGACGGGGATTCGACCTGGAGATTTAATTATTTCTGTGAATCAAAAACCTGTGGAATCTCTCAGCGAGTTTGAAAAAAACGTTAAAGGTTCAAAAAGTATTCTTATTTATCTTGAGCGTGAAGGGCAATTCTTTTTTGTAAGTTTAAAAAAATAAAAATGTAGGAGTGGGAGTTGAAAATGTCAGAAGCCATGCGAATTGAAACAGATAGTATCGGAAAAATAGAAGTTCCAGGTGATAAATATTGGGGTGCTCAGACACAAAGATCGTTACAGAATTTTAAAATTGGTGGTCACCGTTTTTCTCATTCGGTGATTAAGGCATTTGGTATTGTAAAAAAAGCTGCCGCATTAACGAATAAAGAACTTGGGAAATTAGATGAAAAAAAATGTTCACTGATTGTTAAAGCCTGTGATGAAGTGATCGAAGGAAAATTGAACGATCATTTTCCTCTTGTTGTGTGGCAAACAGGAAGCGGTACCCAAAGCAATATGAATGCCAATGAAGTTATTTCCAATCGAGCGATTGAAATAGCCGGTGGTAAAATGGGTTCTAAAGAACCCATTCATCCGAATGATCATGTAAACATGTCGCAATCGTCGAATGATAGTTTTCCAACTTATATGCATGTTGCTGGCGTGATGGATATTCAAGAAAATTTATTGCCAGCACTTCGATTGTTTCATAAAACTCTCGACGAAAAAGCAAAAGCATTCAAAGATATTGTCAAGATAGGTCGCACCCATTTTATGGATGCAACGCCATTGACTTTAGGACAGGAATTTTCTGGTTATGCATATCAGTTGTCATTAGCGGAAAAAAGAATTGTTGAATCGTTAGATGGTCTTTATGAAATTGCTCTAGGCGGAAGTGCTGTAGGAACTGGATTGAATACACATCCTAAATACGCAACACTGGTCGCATCAAAAATTGCAGAAATTACAAAATCTCCATTTCGCTCTTGTCCTAATAAATTTTCTGGTTTAGCGGCTCACGATGCGATTGTTTCCTCTAGTTCTTCTTTGAGACATCTTGCAGTTGCATGTTATAAAATTGCGAGTGATATAAGAATGCTCTCCAGCGGTCCTCGATGTGGAATTGGTGAGATTATTATTCCTTCAAATGAGCCGGGCAGTTCCATTATGCCAGGCAAGGTCAACCCAACACAGTGCGAAGCATTGACGATGGTGGCGATTCAAGTGATGGGAAATGATACAGCAATTGGATTTGCTGGGAGCCAAGGACATTTTGAGTTGAATGTTTATAAACCTCTGATGATTCATAATTTAACGGAATCAATCAAACTATTATCGAATGCGATTACAAGTTTTAATGATAATTGTGCTGTGGGAATTGAAGCGAATAAAGAAGTAATTAAAAAACATTTGAATAATTCATTGATGCTGGTGACAGCACTTAACCAAGTTATTGGATATGATAAAGCAGCAAAGGTTGCAAAAAATGCACATGAAAAAAATTTAACACTTAAAGAATCTGCGATGGAGTTAGGTTATATAAGTTCAGAGGATTTTGATAAGCATGTGCAACCGGAGAAGATGGTTTAAACCAACTTCTTTCTCACTCTAAAATTTAACATTTCTACAACAAATGAAAAGGCCATCGCGAAATAGAGGTAACCTTTTTCGATGTGATGTCCGAAACCATCAGCAACTAAGACAATTCCTACCATAAGTAAGAACGCGAGGGCTAAAACTTTCAGGGTTGGGTTTTTGAGAATAAAAGTTCCAACGGGGGCAGCAAAAAACATCATGACAATGACGGCTACGATAATGGCCATAATCATAATAGGTATATTATTGACCATACCTACGGCTGTAATCACAGAATCAAGTGAAAAAACTAAATCCAATAAAATAATTTGAAGGATGACGGAATATGTTTTGCTTTTTGGTTTTCTTTTTTTAGTCGCATCATTTCCGTCGCCACCTTCAATCGTGCTATGCATTTCCATGGTAGCTTTAATAATAAGAAAAAATCCTCCACTTAATAGAATAAGGTCGCGACCAGAAAAATCATATTCTAAAAAACTCATGATAGGTTCAGTTAAATTAGCCAACCAGCTAATGGATACAAGGAGGGCAATTCGCATGAACATGGCTAAAAATAAACCCAAGCGACGAACAAAGTTCTGTTTTTCTTTTTCAATTTTATCGGTAAGAATGGCTAGAATAATGATGTTATCTATGCCTAAAACAATTTCCAAACTAGCCAACGATAATAACGCAATGAGATTGCTAACGTTAAATAATTCTTCCATTTTTAATTATTAGAAACTCCTTCGGATTGAGGTATTCCTTTTGAAATAGCTTCTGTGATTTGCTGAGGTGGGTCAACCTGTAAAAGAGTTGAGAGATTATGTACGATACGAAATGTTTCACTCTTTCCTTCTTCTGAGGGAAGCCATAAAAGTGTCCCTGAGTTTTTGGATAAACTCCCACTATCCTGCAATTTTTCAACATTATTGTGAACAGTTAATTCAGTAAGTGCTCGATAGACTCGTTTTAATCTTACGGAAACTTTATTTCGATAGACTTGCCCTTTTAGAAAATAGGTGTCCCATTCAGTCGTAATAATTCCAGAGTCTTTATCCACAATGGTAAGGTTATAGTTTCGCATAAGAGCTGTCAAAGTGCTGTCCCACACTTCCTCATACATCGAAGGAAAACGAAAAGTTTTGTCATCTACAAAAAAAGTTTTTCCGCGATTGCTTGTTGCAATATTACTTTCTGGAGTAATGGTTACTTGACTAGAATTGGCCGTTTGGGGGGATTTTTTTTCTTTACCTAAAGTATCTACTGTGGAGAGAGCGTTTTTTCCAGAGGAATTATTTTGTTTTTGAAAACGCTCGCTCAAGTGCTGTGGGATACAAGCGATTAAACTAATAGCACTTATTAAAAAGATGCCCAGGCACTCACACCTTCGGTGCTCGTTGGGCATGACACGATGAAACTCCTTGCTTCGCGAGTTGTTAGGCATGACAGTGTTTATTATTTTTTCTCTCATTTTTCCTTCTTTTTATTTCAAAAGATCTTTGACGACTTCTCTTTCTTTTTGCAGCTCATCAATCGTGGCTTTTAATTTTGTCTTTGCAAACTCCGAAAGTTTAACTCCCTTTACAATTTCTAATTTTCCACTTTCTTTACTTCGTAAAGGAAATGAGAACATAAGTCCTGCTGGGACATTATATGGATTGTCATCGCTTAAAATTGCCGCAGAGAAAAAAGTTCCTTTCGGAGTTGGATTCATCCAATGTTTCATTTGATCAATACATGCTGATGCAGCTGATGCAGCGGAAGATTTACCACGAGCATCAATGATGGCTGCACCACGCTTTTGTACGATTGTCATAAAGTCTTTTTCAAGCCATGAACGGTTTTCAATGACTTCCGTAACTCTTTTCTTGCCGATCATCGCGTTATCAAAATCAGGAACCATCGTAGTGGAGTGATTTCCCCAAATGGCTAAGTTAAAAACTTTTTCGATGGGGACACCTGCTTTTTGACATAATTGTGCTTTCGCACGATTTTCGTCCAGCATTGTCATGGCAGAAAAACGAGAAGATGGAACATCTTTACAGTTAGACATAGCGATCAAAGCATTGGTGTTGCATGGATTTCCAACAACAACAACGCGAACATCTTTGGCTCCGCGTGCAATGGCTCGACCTTGAGAAACAAAGATAGGCCCGTTTTCTTTGATAAGGTCATTTCTTTCCATTCCAGGGCCGCGAGGTTTAGAACCGACGAGTAGTGCCCAATTCACACCCTCAAAAGCAATGTCCGGTTTGTCACTGATATCAATTTTTTCGAGCGTAGGAAAAGCACAATCATCTAATTCCATTGCGACACCTTCGGCGGATTTAATTCCAGCCGGAACTTCTAAAAGACGGAGCCTAACTTTTGTTTTTTTACCAAAGACTTCTCCGCAGGCTAAACGAAATAATAAACTGTATCCAATTTGTCCACCTGCACCTGTCACAGCAACCGTTACTGATTTTCCCATAATGTCCCATTCCCCCTCGACAACATGATTAAGTTTTTACGATTCCGCAGTTGGCTCAGAATAAATGATTTTGAGCTCTGCATGTTTTTTTTTATCCCTATTAATATTAATATCCCAATTTGCAGATTCAGGCAAATAATCGTCCACAAGAGACCAATGTTTAGGTTGGTTTTGAATAATCAGATATAAAATTTTTACTTTTCCTGAGACGTGCAATTCTTGAAAGCAACTTTCGCAACTGTAAACACGGAGTGGTTTATGATCCAGTTTAATTTTTGCTTCACGAGGTTGCGATAATGAAAAAGGCCGCGAACAAAAAAAGCAACCACGTAACATAGAAGTTTTAGATTTGCAATTTTCAAAAAGCGTTTCATATTCCAAACCTAATATTTTTTTTTCAACGGCTTTAAAAAAAATATTAATTCGATCTTCATAAGTGTGGAACATTTTTTTTAGGGTCTCCAATTCCATGTCTTGATCGTCTTGAGACAAGTTCTTTAAGGAACTTTTTTGATGAAGGCGTTCGATGAGAGGCTGCAAAATTTTTAGAGATGATTCTAACCAATCTATAATAAGTTTGTCTTTGATGAATGGGGCGATTTCGAGGGCTTTATTAAGACGAGAAACGAGGGATTCGAGTTGCGTTGAAATACTCTCATGAGCGGTCAAGTCACTTATTTTATTTTTCTTCTGATGAAAAAAATAAAATAAAATTAAAGTAGCTAATATGGCGTATGCAAAATAAATCACTAAAAATTTTCCGACATTTTCAACTTGAATAAAATCCCAACTAAAGATAATTTCATAATAATAACTTAGTGTACATTTTAAAATTCATTCTAAGGAGGGGAAAAATGAGAATGGGATTTAAGAGAGCGTGTCTCGCATCAACGTTGTTGCTTTTTTCTAGCTTAACCACAACACAGCTTCGAGCTGAAGAGCCAGATTTGTATCGGCTTAAACAAGCTGGATTTATCATGGGACCAGGAAACTCAACGTATCCCGTTGATAAAAACTGGTCGGAATATCAAAACGTCATGGCAAACGTTAGTGCATTTGATTTTTACGTAGATCGTATGATTAGTGTTTTATGTGGTGAACAACAAAACAAATCAGTGCTTTTTGTAGGCGAACCATCTGATACATTCCGCTTTATTTGGGCACGACTAGCGGCAAAAAAAGATTTGCCTAAATCATGTCCTAAACCGCTTTGGAATGTTGAAGTGAATGAAACATTGATAGAAGCGGATCACAGCTATGTTGGTCAGGTAGAGGGCTATTACAAGAGCTACATTCTCGAACCGAGTGACGGAAAAGATGTCGTTCTTTATTTTTCAAAATTAAATTATTTAATTGGTCTTGGTTCTCACAGTAATAATGATGATGGAATCGAAGTAGAATATTCAGCCAACGTGACACAAGGTCGTATTCGTAGCGTTGCATTTTTGAATCAATATGAAT
>CAZFSQ010000022.1:0-12253 GCA_964521975.1 uncultured Oligoflexales bacterium
AGCACCCACCCTCGTTAAAGAAATCCATCACCACTATCGTCAGGCAGGGGCACAGCTATTAACTACAAACAGTTGGGGAGCTAATTATTTTAAGCTCCAACCACACAATTTGCATGATCGTATTTTCAGCATCAATCAAAAATCCGCAGAACTTGCACGAGAAGTTGCAGAAAATGATTTATATGTTGTGGGTTGTGTTGGCCCTCTCGGAGTTCGCATTGAACCATGGGGTCCCACATCTTTTGAAGAAGCAAAACAAGCCTTCACTGAGCAGATTAAAGGACTTCTTGCTGGAGGAATTGATGCTTTAAGCTTTGAAACTTTTTCTGATATCACCGAACTTCAACAGGCCATTATCGCCGCTAAAGAATTAAACCCTGATCTAATTATTTTTGCTCATCTTGTCATGAATCAAGATGGAAAATCTCCTTATGGAACTCCCATTGAGTGGAGTATTAAAAAACTTGATGAGTGGCAGGTTGATATCTTGGGACTTAACTGTTCTATTGGTCCCCAACCCATGCTCACAGCATATGAAAAAATTCGCTCAGTAACAAATCGCCCTATTTCATTTCAACCCAATGCAGGTCTACCGAAAGTCATCGACGGACGAACAATTTACATGTGTACACCAGAGTATATGGCTGAAATGTCGAAAAACTTTTGGCAACAAGGTGTGCAGTTTGTGGGTGGTTGTTGCGGAACAACTCCAGATCATATTCGAGCTATGTCTAATGCGTTAAGACATTATCGCGTTTTATCTCACATCACTACAGATACAAAAACAAAAATAGAAATCACTTCTTCAGAACAAAATAAAAGTGAACCTATTCACGAAAAAGTTCTTTTTAAAAATAAATCACTTTGGTCACAAAAAATTGCCAATAAGAAAATGGTTTATTCTGTTGAATTGCTACCCCCTGCAAGCGTTCATCCAGAGGGAATTATCGCAAAATCAAAAGAACTAAAGGCCGCTGGTATTGATGCTATCAACATTCCTGATGGCCCACGGGCAAGTGCTCGAATGAGTGCTCTTATTACGGCGATTATGATTGAGCGTGAAGCTAAAATTGAAACTGTTTTACATTATACTTGTCGCGATAGAAATTTATTGGGTATGCAGTCCGACATGCTAGGAATTCATGCGATTGGTTTACGTAATATGCTCCTTGTAACCGGTGATCCTCCTAAGATGGGAAGCTACCCCAACGCAACGGGAGTTTTTGATATTGATGCGATTGGTTTAACCAACATGGTTCATCGACTTAATTGTGGTCTTGATTTAGGCGGAAGAAATATTGGAGAACCTACCGCATTATCTATTGGAGTAGGCGTCAATCCTGTTGCTAGAGATTTTGAATACGAGATGAAACGCTTTAAATATAAAGTTGAAGCTGGTGCTGAGTGGGCAATTACCCAACCTGTTTTTGATGTGAATGCACTTTTTCGATTTTTAGAGTATATCCATCAACACAACTTAAACATTCCTATCATCGCCGGAATATGGCCGCTTGTTAGTTTTAAAAATGCTCAGTTTATGAATAATGAAGTCCCTGGAGTTGTCATCCCTGATTCAATTATGAAGAGAATGGCTGAAGTATCTGATCCAGAAACTGCTAAAAAAACTGGGGTCCTTATCGCAAAAGAAATGATTGAAGAACTAGGTACTCATATACAAGGTATTCAAATCTCCGCTCCTTTTGGCCGCATTGATCTTGCTTTAGAAGTGGCGGGGAAACATCCTACTAGGTAAATACGTCATATTGATGTAGACTTACCCTTGTCTTAGTATTAAATAAATTACATTAAAAATTATGCAAAAATCCACGCCAAAATTTTACAATATACTCTTATTACTAGCTCTTTTAGATATTTCTTTGGGTTTTTCCCATTCTATTTATCATGATATTTTACCTTGCAGAACGGAATGTGAGACCTCTCTTTTTGACGCAGTAGAAGAGAGTGACAGTTCAAAATTTTTCTCAACAATTTTATCCTCTATCTTAAATAATGCTTTTCATTTTCAGAGTAATTTTTTTATAAATTTTCTTGATACTGTATCTTCTAAACATAATTTATTTCATATCAAACTATTAAATAGCCATCCAAAAAACGCTCCTCCATCTTTATTCTGCTAAATAAAAAAAAATCTAAAAACTTATTTTTTATTTTCGTAGGAGTTTTTATGGATCGAAAAATCTTTTCGTCATTATTATTAAAATTAAAACCCGATTTTATTTCTGGACTTCAAGTTTCATTGATCGCCCTTCCTTTATCTCTCGGTATCGCCCTAGCATCAGGATTTCCTCCAATGTCTGGAATTATTTCCGCTATTATTGGAGGAATGATTGTTTCAAGACTTTGCGGTTCTCATTTAACCATCAATGGACCTGCTGCTGGACTTATCGTTGTTGTCCTTGCCTCTGTTGAAAATCTTGGACAAGGAGATTTTTCTCTTGGTTATCAATATACCCTCGCCGCTATTTTTTGTGCAGGAATTCTACAAATTATTTTTTCAAAATTGCGACTAGGAAAATATGCTTCTTTTTTTCCAGTTTCTGTTGTGCATGGCATGATGTCGGCTATTGGTATCATTATCATTGTTAAGCAACTGCCTATTATGTTGGGGATCGGCGTCGCTTCTAAATCTATTTTAGGCATCCTTGCTGAACTCCCATTTAAAATAGCTGGAGCAAATATGACCATGGCCAGTATCGGAATTTTAAGTCTTTCTATTTTAATCATTTATCCTTTTTTAAATTTTAGACCTCTCAAAAAAATCCCTGCCCCTGTCATGGTTGTCGTTCTTACCAGTTTTATTACATACTTTTTAGGTTCTGACATTGGTATAGAACCGAATATGCTTTTAAGAATTCCCGCCAATATTCTAATGGGTCTTCATCTACCAAATTTTTCTCACGCTTTAACTTTTAATTTTTTCATTGCAACGATCACAATTACTCTGATCGCTAGCATTGAAAGTTTATTGACATCGAATGCCATCGAAAAAATAGACTCGCTTAAAAGAAAAGTTAATCTGAATAAAGATCTTTTTGCTATCGGTGTAGGAACCATGACTTCTTCTCTATTAGGTGGGCTGCCTATGATTTCTGAGGTCATTAGAAGTTCAGCCAATGTTGCTCACGGTGCAAAATCAAGATGGTCTAATTTTTTTCATGGGATTTTTATTCTTGTTGCTATTCTATGCTTTCCAACCCTTCTTAATAGAATTCCGCTTGCAGCCCTCGCCGCCCTCCTTGTCTTTACTGGATATCGACTAAGTAGCCCTAAGGAATTTATTAAAGTTAAAAAAATTGGCGGCGAACAATTATTAATTTTTGTGACAACTATTGTTGCTATATTATCAACTGATTTATTAATAGGAGTCCTCAGTGGTATACTTTTAAAAATATTGGTTCATCTTTTACGAGGTGTCTCGCTAAAAGAAATATTAAGGTGTCATTACAACGTGATCATAAAAAATCAGAGTGAATTAATTTTGAAAGTAAATAGTGCTCTTTTATTCTCAAACTTTTTCACCGTGATGAATTTTTTTGAAAAAATCCCACCCCAAGCAAAAATTGTTATTGATCTTACTCAAGCAAACTACATAGACCATACAAGCTTGGAACTCATCCATTTCGAAAAATTTAAAATAGAAGCTCTTGGAGGCAGGCTATTGATTCTTGAAAGTAGCCATCACAAAGCCGTTTCTAATCACGAATTAGCTGTAAGAAGATTAACTATTTCGTAATGAGTTCTGAAAAGGAAAAACTTCACCAATTATTAAAAGAAGCTCGACGCTGGATTCATTCACAAGGGCCTATTGGAGTGTTTGTGCATCACAATACACTCCATTTTTTTGAGGAAAAAAATTTTAATGCGGCTGTCGAAACGGTCGCTCACATCAAAAAATCAGAGCCCTATTTAAAGCACAAAGAGTATTTAGACGCTTGGAAAGATTCTCGAATTGATGATGAAGACATCTTAGAGCTCTATCCTCAAAAAAATGAGGAAGAAGAAAAAATATTTTTATCGAGTCTCAAGAATGTTGGGGGTTTTTCTTCAACCCCCTCTCATTGTTCCCAAGATAATAATGAAGAGGATTTTTTTACTCAACTAATTACGTCCTATTTAGATCAAGGCTTCAGTAAATTTCCTATGCCCAATCAACACCTAAATTTTTTTGAAGCTGTATGTAAATTATTAAGTATTCAAATTTCAAACGATTCATTTTTATATGTAAAAAAATTTTTAACTTCTATGAATCCTACCACGGATCAATGGTTTGAAATTATTCGTAGCGAATTATTAATCCAATCTGGGTGGGCTGGCCTCTTTGCAACTCTCGAAGAAAATCCACACTTAATTGACTATGGCCCTCAAAAACCCGCATTGCTTGATTTTCTTGCCGTAAGATTTTTGCTTAAAGAAAATAAGTTTTTGTCATCCCCAATTAAAACTGAACCACTCAATAACGACATTTCTTTTCAAGAAAGGCGAATTCTTCATGATGCTTTTGAACATCATTATTACAAAAAAGTAATGTCTACTTTAAAAGTAAATTTGCTAGAAAATAAAAAACATTCCCCTCAATCTCAAAAAAATACTCCTTCATTTCAATGTTTATTTTGTTTGGACGAAAGAGAAGAATCTATAAGACGACACATAGAGGACATCGACCCTTACTGCGAGACATTTGGAACAGCTGGTTTTTTTAGTGTCGATTTATTATTTCAAAAACTCGGAAAGAAAAAACAAGTCCCTCTCTGTCCTGTCTTTATTCAACCTAAAAATATTGTCATCG
Source organism: uncultured Oligoflexales bacterium (assembly GCA_964521975.1). Lineage (GTDB taxonomy): Bacteria > Bdellovibrionota_B > Oligoflexia > Oligoflexales > CAZFSQ01 > CAZFSQ01. Next base: position 4,808 of record CAZFSQ010000022.1, read on the forward strand.
AAAAAGTAAAAAATGACCCCCAACATCGAGATAAATTTCAAAAATATTTATCCTCGCACCATCGCACGAGAAGATTTTATCACCTTTATCGACGATTTTGGTTTGGACAAATTTTATCGCTTCTCACTGGATTATTTATCTCCATTCATATGATTATTCGCGTTGTATTTCCCAAAAAATGGATTCGTCTTCAAAATTTTTTGTTTCATAAGATTGAAACCGAACTTCATTTTTCCAAAACATCCGAAAATGACTCGGTAGGTTATTCGTTGGAGGAAATGGCCAATCGTGTTGAAAATATTTTTAAGATGACAACTATTTATCAAAATTTTTCTAAACTTATATTTGTGATTGGGCATGGGTCGACAACAACTAATAATCCATTCATGTCAGCCTACGAATGTGGTGCCTGTGGCGGGCGACGTGGTCATATCAATTCACAATTATTTACACAATTTGCCAATCGTCTTGAAGTTCGTAAAATTTTAGAAGAACGTGGATATAAAATCCCTCATGATACTTTTTTCGTTGCAACTGTCCACGACACTACGGTAGACACATTTGAGTTTTTTAATTTAGATCTTGTTCCTGAATCTCATCACGATTTATTAAATCAAAAAATCAATGTCCTACAACTAGCTGCAAAGCATAATGCTAAAGAAAGAATAAGACGTTTCGTCAATGTCGCTCAAAATACATCACCTGACGATGCTTTGGAACACGTGCAACTTCGAGGTCATGCTCTCTTTGAGCCACGTCCAGAGTATGGACATGGCTCGAACGCAGTTTGGATTATTGGACCAAGAAGTTTAACAAAAAACATTTTTCTGGATCGAAGAAGTTTTTTAACATCTTATGACTCCAGTTGCGATCCTGATGAGAAAATTATTACATCTATTTTAAACGGTGTTCTTCCCGTCACAGCAGGAATCAGTTTAGAATATTATTTTTCACGAGTGGATAATAATCTCTTTGGAAGCGGCACAAAACTGCCACATAATGTAACCGGACTTATTGGAGTGATGGATGGATTTATGAGTGATTTTCGCTCAGGACTACCTTGGCAAACAGTTGAAATTCATGAACCCATGCGGTTATTAACTTTAATTGAATCGACTCCCGAAAAAATTAATAGAGCTATTCAAGATCTCCCCTATGCTAAAAACTTATTGGAGAATGAGTGGATTCATCTAGGCGTTATAGATATTCAGCAAAAAGAAATTTTTATGTATCGCCATAAAACATGGATACCGTTGCCATGTACTTTAGAAAAAGTTGTAAAAATAAATTCTTGGCAAGAATACTATCAGAATCGTTCGGATCATTTAACCCCTGCTATTCGAGTTAGACCATGCTAGATCAACTGACCTTCTTTACACAATCACTCATAATTATTCTTCCTGTTTTAGGATTTATTTTTTTATCCACTCTTTTAGTTTTTAGAAAAAATACTTCCGAAAAATTTTTTATTAAAGTAATTAGCATCATTATGGTGCTTCAGTTAATTTTTTCACTTCTCCCTCTATTTAATCTTTTACTTAATCCAATGAGTAATCACTATCACTACGGAATATGGTTTTTGACCGACTACAAATCATACCCACTCATCCTTTTATGCGATTATCTTTCATGTTCACTTTCTTTCACAGCAGCTTTCATTACCAGCATTGTTGGATATTTTTCATCACATTATCTTCATCGTGATTCTGGCTTTTTTCGTTACTTCTTGAATTATCTTATGTTTGCCTGCGGAATTCAGCTCATTTTTTTAGCAGGAACGATGGAGACTCTAATCACAGGTTGGGAAATCGTCGGTATTAGCTCTGTTTGCCTTATCAGTTTTTTTCAGACACGAGCATCACCTGTACGAAATGGGTTTCTTGTTTTTCAAACCTATCGTGTGTGTGATCTTGGGTTACTCATTGCTTCTGTTTTAATGTATCACTATTTTTCAAATTCTCATTTAGAACCTCTAGATTATAAATTCGCATCTTCTCCTCCCATTCTCATTGGCCTCATGTTTATCTTCGCTTCTCTCGGAAAATCTGCTCAACTTCCTTTTTCTTACTGGGTTCCTCGTGCTATGGAAGGCCCAACTCCATCCAGTGCTATCTACTATGGGGCTTTATCTATTCATGCAGGTGCTTATTTGCTAATTCGCACCTCTTATTTTTGGGAACAGCATTTAGCCTTACAAATTTTGATTATCTTGATTGGTCTTTTGACAGCATCCTACGCATCTCTTTTGGGTCGCGTTCGTTCTGATGTTAAAACAATGTTAGCTTATGCCTCCATTGCTCAGGTTGGATGTATTTTTGTTGAGATCGGTTTTGGGTTTTATAAAATTGCTCTTTTGCATATGGTCGGCCATTCATTTATTCGTACTATCCAATTTTTAACTGCTCCTTCAACACTTTATGAATATCAATTTTATTTTGGCGAAGAATTAGCTAATAAAAAATACATTGAAAAATATTTTCCTGAAAAATTAAGATCAAAATTATTTTATTTTTCTCTAAGAGAATTTTTTTTGAGAGAAATTATATTTTTTATTGTTATTAATCCCATTTTGTCTTTAGCTCACCAATTGCAACGATGGGAAAAACGCTTATGATGATTTTTATTCATTTAGCTATATTTTTATTAATTAGCACTTTAATGATGGTGCTTCAGCCTAAAAAAACATTCCTCAAAATTATCACCCTCCAAATTATTGTTACAAGCCTCTATCTTACCAAAAATCCGCTTTTTCAATCCCTCTTATGGTTCAGTTTTATGATCCCTAATTCTATTGATGATGAAACTAATCAATTGAAATTTTCTTTTGATAAAAATTTTCTTGATTTATTAAGTTCTATATTTTTTTTATTAGGGATTTTATTTTTAGAATTTCATCATCTTTTTTTATTTCTTGCCATTTTTATTAGACAAGGAATTTTTCCTTTTCATGTTTTTTTAAAAAAGAAATGTAAATTAGAAAACTTTTCTTATTTAATCCCCTATCTAATATCCCAACCTGGTAATTTTTATCTATTACAAAATGAATTACCTGTATTAACTCATCCTCAATATCATTTTCTTGTCTTATTTATTTCCCTTGCCCTAGTTTATATTTCACTTTTAACTTTAGTAGAAAATAATATTCATTCTCTATTTGCTTTATTTACTTCTTCTCACAGCTCTATCGTATTTTTGACCCTACTCAGCGGTACTGCTCTCGGTTTTCATGCTGCAAGAACGGAATTACTACTCATGAAACTAGCCCTGGGAGGACTTGGGATCGCTCTGTGGATCGTCGAACAAAAAACTCATATTAAAACCATAGATCACCCTCTCGGTCTATCCACAAAACTTCCCCTTCTCGGTGGATTTTTTTTCCTCTTCACACTTTCATTGATCAATATGCCTCTTACGCTTGGATATCTTTCAGAAGAATTATGGGTTCATACTCTGTCACATGACTCTATTCTTGCCGTAACATTATGCTTAATTTCCATGCTACTCATTGGAATTTCTGCTTATCAACTTTATAAAAATTTATTTCTAGGGCGAGAATCTGTTGATGAATTTTTAACGGATCTTAATTTAAAAGAAAAAATTTCTTTGTTTACTTTAATAGCATTTTTAATTTTTCTTGGAGTGAATCCTGAACTTTTTTTATGACAATTAAAACTGTCTCAAAACTTCCTTCGCCGCCAAGATCCCAGATAAGCAAGGCATCAGCCCTCCAGGAAAAGTAAAACTCCCCCCTAAATATAAATTACTAACCGGAGTTTTATAATAAGAGCACTCAGGAAATGGTCGAATTAAAAACTGATCAAGAGTGTAATTACCTCCATAAAAATGCCCACCGGGGACAGAAAATTTATTTTCTAAATCTTTGGGTGTTAAAACTTCATGAAAAATAATCTTTTCTTTGATACTAGAGAAAACATTCCCCAAAACTTTAACCGTATTTTGAAAAATTTCTGCTCTCGCTTTTGTTTCATCTTCACATTGATAGGGTGCATAATAATATTGAATCGACAAGATAGTTTTCTTATCGAAACTTTGATCCTCTGCGTTCTGAAAATAAACATCCAACCAAGGTTCTTCTGAAACTTGCTTATATTTCAAAGCATCATGAGCTTTTTCAATTTTTATTTTATCCACGGCTAATGTAAATCGTCCTGACTTCGTCACTTTCAAAATTTGCTCATTTAAACTACTCTCACACACAAGATGAACTTTTGCGATAGAACCTTTAGGATCAAATTCTTGGATATGCTTTCGCAATTTCATATTTAAGTTTTTGGGGTCCATCCACTTAAAAAATGTTTTTTGTAAATTTTCACAACTTAAAAAAGTTTTTGCAGAAATTTTTTCACCATTTTCTAATATTACAGCACCAACCTTTTCATGCAGCATTTCAAAACTTTTAATTGTCGCTTGATTTCTTATCTCGACTTTATTATTTGCCAGAGCATTTTTCAATCCATCAACTAATCCCCTGCCTTCGCCTTTAAAACCTGAGTGACCAAAGGTTAACTTAAGCATCAGGGCTAATGTCCCACCTGGAGAGAACGGAGCTGTTCCTATTCCAGAATGAGCAAGATGATATAATTGATTTTCTTTTTCATGATTTTTTAAAAATTCTGATAAAAAATCTTGCGTCGAAAGAGGAAGAATTCGCAATAACTCCATCATCTCTTTTTTACCAAGACTTCTAATATTCAAACCTGTTTTCGCAATCCCCCATAAATCAGAAAACTCCAATTTAAAAAAATCAGGTAACGGTGCTGAACATAGATCATGCAATACTTTTCCCATGTCCTGCAAATTTTTAAGACTGGTTGATTTCTTAAAATCTGATTCCTCTAAACATGGCCATCCAGATTTCGAACTCATCACCTGTTCTTTATTTAAAATAAAATCGACCGTAGATGTTTCAGATCGTCGATAATTTTTAAATCCGTTGGGTTCAAGAACATCCCAAAGAAACTGAGGTACAGAACTTGTATCGTGAAATAAGGACTGAACTAAACTCCCATCATCTAATTCTCTTGACTGAAACACCCCACCTAATTCTTTCTGTTCATTTAATAATAAAATCTTCAACCCATTTCTTGAAAGAAAAACAGCCGCGGCAATGCTCTCAGAGTCTCCACCTAAAATGACAACATCATAATCTTGGCTCATAACAACTCCCCTGATCTTAATAATGTTTTAGCAGACAACTCTCCTGGCGATCCCATAATTCCTCCCCCTGGATGAGCCCCTGATCCGCACAACCACAATCCTTGAATCGGAGTTTTATATCTCGCCCATTGCGATACGGGTCTTAAAAATAAAAGTTGATCTAAACTTAACTCCCCATGAAAAATATTTCCTTCTGTAAGGCCAAATTCTTTTTCTAAATCCCACGGTGTTAAAACCTGTCGATGAAGAATAGCATCTCGAATTTTAGGACAGTAATCCTGAATTGTGTCGATAACATTTTCGTAAAAACTTTCTCTTTGGTTTTCCCACTGACTTGCTCCACCTTCTAAGTGATAGGGAGCATATTGCACAAAAATCGACATCACATGTTTTCCAGGAGGGGCTACGCTAGGATCAACCAATGATGGGATAACAATATTAAGGTACGGTCTCCTTGAATATCGTCCATACTTTGAATCATCATATGCTTTTTCCAAGTATTCTATACTTGGTGCAATAGCAATATCCCCTTTCAAGTGTTCCACACCTTTTCGAGAACTCCATTCTGGCAAATAATCGAGAGCCAAATTTACCTTTCCGGAACTGCCACGATACTTATAATTTTCGATTTGATGATTAAACTCTTCTGGTAAATTTTCTTTTCCAACAAATTGAAAAAATGTTCTTCTAGGATCTGCATTAGATAAAATAACATTACTTAAAATTTCATCTCCATTTGCCAAAACAACTCCATATGCTTTCCCATTTTTAATAAGTATTTTTTCAACGGCTGCCCCAGCTTGAATTTCTGCTCCATAGGATTGAGCTGCTTTTGCAATAGCAAGAGAAATACCTCCAGTTCCCCCTTTTGAGAACCCCCAACTTCTAAATGCACCATCAATTTCTCCCATATAATGATGCAACAGTACATAAGCTGTCCCCGGAGATCTCACCCCTAAATTTGTTCCAATGATTCCAGAAACCGACATCGGTGATTTGAGCACTGAAGATTCAAACCAATTATCCAAAAACTCCACCGAACTCATAGATAAAAGTTGAGCGTGCAAACAATTCACATCACTTCCAGATTCTTTAAAATGTTTTCCCATTCGCAAAAGTTGGATTAGATCTTTTATTTTAAGTGAACTAGGATCGGGCGGTGGATTATCAATTATATTTTTAAAAAATAATCCCATTTTCCCCATCGCCAAACCAAACTCTGGATAATTATCTGCATCTTTTTGACTAAATCTTGCAATCTCTTCCCGTGACCGATGATAATCTGACCACCTCGTCAATGAGTCCCCATTGGGGAGGGGTGTAAAAGATGTCTCCAGAGGAATTAATTCAAAACCATATTTTGTTAATTCTAATTCTCGAATGATATGTGGACGAAAAAGACTTACAACATAGGAGCAAACTGAAAATCTAAACCCTGGAAATACTTCCTCTGAAACAGCTGCTCCTCCTAGAACATGCCTTCTTTCTAATACTAAAACTTTCTTCCCTGCTTTCGCTAAATAGGCCGCCGAAGTTAATCCGTTATGTCCCCCTCCAACAACAATAGCATCGTACTTTTTTAGCATATTCATTTCCTTTTGCGTTCAGGATTAAAAAACGGAAGCTCTCTCACCGTGGCAGGAATAGTATGCCTTTCAAAGTGAACTGTAATTTCCACTTCTACTTGTGTTCCACTTTTTTCATATCCAATGGGTAGCGTCGCTAACGCAATATTTTTTTTAAGTAACGGCGACCACGTTCCGCTTGTAGCATATCCAATTTGATTTTTTTGATGATCATAGATAGGCACGGGAACTCTCCAAGCTTGCGAACATACATTAGGTGGATATCCAAATTTCCGATGAATTTTTTCAAATGCTTCCCAATCGTACTCAAGCCCTCTAAGACACCACTTGATTCCTCTTGTTTTTTGATCTCGCAGTGCGTTCTGCCCTATAAAAACATCTCTATCTAATTGAACCAACCACCCTAGCCCTATTTCATAGGGATTAGACTTTCTAGCTTCAATAATTGTTTTATTTGCTGGAACATAATCAACCCCATTTAAAATAAATCCCGCTTCTATTCGAGAAATATCCATTGCATCCAATCCACAAGGCAACAGGCAAAAGTTTTTAGTTCCTATTTCATATATTTTTTCATAAATTTTTACAGCCTCTTGAGTATTTATCCAAATTTCAAATCCCAAATCTCCTGTATATCCAGTTCTGGAAATCCAGATATCTGAACCTGCAATCATGTTTTTTT
>CAZFSQ010000023.1:0-12091 GCA_964521975.1 uncultured Oligoflexales bacterium
TTGAGATACGAATAAAATGTTGCTGCTTGTAAATAGAGTCGTGAACCAGAAGTTTCCACGGCAGCTTCTTTTTTCGATTTCAAAAATGATTTCAATTCATCACTCAGACCTGATGATGCCCAGGCTCCAGAAAACTGACTCAATCGAGAAATTTCACGATCTGAATAACGAATCGTCAATCGAGCTTCGGTAAAGACATCGGTTCTCGCTACCGCATCTAAAATCGAAGCTGCATTAGAATATTTACTGAGCGAACCAGCATCGTAATCAAACACCAGCTTAAAAAAACTTTTGCCACGACCTTTATAAGCAGAGAGCATGGCTCCTACATCTTTAAAAACAGGTTTATATCTTTTCTTAAATGAGGACATGGCTCCCTTCGCTTCTTCAAAGCGGCATAGCCTCAAAAACGTAATCGCCTGCAACACATAACTCTCAGGAAAAAACCGATCTTCAAAAAATGGTGAATGAATCGTGTGAATGTTTCCCAGAGTATTATTATGTTTTTTAATTAAAAAATAGGCCCATGATGCTTCAAAATGCGACTGCAACCAATTTTCAGAATTACGAGGAATTTCTCCATAAAATTTTAAGGCGGTTAAGTAGCGTTTAGTTTCATAATTAATTCTCGCAATGTTTAAATTCGCCATATCCCGCACCCACTCTTCATTGGCACTAAGATCGGATGACTCGCGAACTTTTTCAAAAATGCTGATCGCTCGACTATGCTGGCCTGCAAGATTTTCAATCACACCTAGGTGAAATAACGCTTTGAGATAATAGGCACTCGACGAGGGAACATTCTCCAAATTTTCTTTTGCTAACTCATATTGCTTGCGGCTAAAAGCTTCCAGACCTAAATAATAAAAATAAAATCCACGAGCCACTCCCGGCACAAGCGATGGATCAATTTTTGTTTTAAACAATTGTATCATCTGCGATTGACCGATGCGTACTGTACGATTGATATTACCAAGCTGTTCCATCGCTTTTTGAAAAAACGGATTGGAATCGGTTGGACCACGTCGAATGATAATGCTGTAATACTTCGATGCTGAATAATAAAATCCAAGCCGTTCTAAACTTTGTGCCAATCCCCATTCGGATTTTACTTTTTCTCCGGGACCTTTTGGAAAATTATACGATTGAAAATATTGTTTGGCACTTGAGACAAAATCACCACGACCATAAAAAGCTGTAGCTTCTTGAAAACCTGCATGACCAACTTGCGAAAAAAACAATAATGCTGCACATATTATTTTTTTAAAAGATGCCCAGGCACTCGCACCTTCGGTGCTCGTTGGGCATGACAGGAAGTCATTTTTTCTAAAATAATTTAACAAAATTCCCTCTCTAAAAAAAATACGAAGTCCCAAGCTGCATGGTAATGTTATGCAACTGACCTCGTGCTGATTCTTGTGTATCGTAACAACTTGAATCTCCTAAATTGTGAAACACTAAATAATCTCTTAAATCCCATTTGATCGACGTGTGTCGTGAAATAAAATATCTTTGTCCAAGACCAAACCCAATGGAAGGACTCGCCACAGATGTATCTGCTCGTATTGAACCCAGCTGTTGCCGCACTAATGCATTGGATGGTTCCACACAATAATCCGAATATTTATATTCAACCCCCGTCATGCCACCACCTAAAGCTAAGTACGTATCGTAATAAACAACTTTTCCACTCGACAATAAATATTTTCCATACATCGGCGTCCAAAGCAGTGAACCAATTCCCCAATACTTCGTGCGTAAAATTTGCACGCGAATATCAAACGTATCGAATAAAATTCTTTTATCTTCTTTATCAATTGAAAACCCATAAGCACCTTGTCCCTCAATGGCAAACTGCTCATTGATATGAAAAGCAAGCTCACCTGAAAACAAAAACGAATAAATAAATGTCTGGTTCATGACCGCATCAAGATTCCCCCCTAGTTCTAATCTTTTTTTCTTAGAAAAAAATTTGGGACGAATCACCCGCACTTCATATTGAGAAAACTGACCTGATTCTGTTTCTTCATCCGCTCGCAAAAAATCATTTCCCAATAAAAAACAAAGCACCCCTACAGTGCCTATTGTCTTTAATTCTCTTTTCAACTTCAACCTTAACAATTTCATTGCAATTGTTTTGACACCATCATTTTATAGTTAATGAATTCTGCTTGCTGCCCCGATAACATCACTCGCTTGATTAATTTAAATTTCAAATTTTTATCCATTTCTAACGTCAACGTTCCGAGTTTGTCTTTTTCATCCGCCTCGTTTTTCATCGCACTCACTTTGTTTGAAATATTTTGATTCATGGTCTGCAATTTTTTTAATTCTTCAAATAAAGGAAAGATGGCTCCTTGGGTTTTATCTTGATCCGCCACATCACCATTAAAAAGCGACACCACTTTTTTATCATTCACCAGAATAGAATCTTGTGTCACCACAACCGCAGGAACTTCATCCAAACTCATAAGCGTTTCGGATTCTGGAAGTTCAATAGATTTATTGATTTCATAATTCACAGGATCGGTAGAAAAACTCATCAAAAGAAAAGTAATCAAAATCGAAAACACATCCAGCATGGGATTAAGGTTGAGTGATATGGCTTCCCCAGCTTTACTACTTACTCCTGACATGAACTCCTCCTTACCGTAATGAGAGGCAAAAAATTATAACATCACACTTCCCATGACAACTTTAGGAAAAAGAAAATCATCGAAACCACGATCTTTTAAATCATCACCTGCCGATGTTTTTCTGATGATTGGATCATCTTTTTTTCTTAGCTTCACCGAATCAAGAACTCGCACTAGTTCTTCATAATTCACATCATCTTCTGAATAAACAGTCGCCAAATCCAAATCAACATTATCTTTTCTAATACTCACCAATCGGTTATGCATTTCAGCCACTCCGGCGACTGTATTCTCAAAAGTCCAACTCTTATTATCCGCAGGTGGCATTGAATAGGAGGTTGATACTTCCACTTTTTGTTTGCTGATATCAACTTTTACACTGAGCGATCGCGTTTTACTGTCAGGAGGCGGAGCAGCATTCGATAAAAAAGGAACTTGAACTTGAACAATTCCCAGCGAAATAAATACCGCCGAAAATAGTAGAAAGGTATTTAAGAGCGAAAACACATCAATAAAAGGCATGATGTTTAATTCGATTTCTTGATACTGGACTTTATGAATGCGTTTCCGTCGCGTGCGACTCATGATATTCGTTCCTTATTCGTTACTAGCTCGTTGAGCACCACGAATTTTCATTTTTCTTGTGAATAATAAATCAAGCAATCGCGATGAATTTTGATTGATGTCATCAACTATCGCTGTTTGTTTTAAGTTAAGAAATCCGTAAGCAACAAGACAAAAAAGTGCAACGCTTAAACCATACGATGTCGCCGTGAGTGCTTCGGAAATACCTTCTGCAAGTAATGTTTGCTTTTGTGCTCCCGTTGCATCAGCGACCGCTGCAAATGCTTTGATCAGACCAAAAATGGTTCCGAGTAGTCCCAGTAGAGTGGCCACGTTCGCTGTGGTTGCTAAGAAGGGAACGCTTTTTGTTACTTTCGGCAGTGCTGATAGAGTCGCAAACTCTAATGCGTTTTCCATTTCTTCCGTGCTGTCATTTGCTCTTTTTAATCCTTCAGCTAAAACAAACGGCAATAATTTAGGACGAGCTTTTTTACAAAGACGAATGGCATTTTCAATCGAATTATTCATGACCATTTTTTGTACAGCCGCCATAAAACCTGAACTATTCGCCAGATCGTATTGCAACCAATAACGATAAATTCTTTCAAAAATAATAATGAGTGAAATAAAAAGTGTGAACGTTATGGAACTCATAACCAAAATACCACCGCGATGAAACCATGACACAATTAAATCCACCATAAACATTGCCTCCTTGAAGTGCATAAAAATTATTTTTTTAGGGAACTACTTTCTAGTATAACGCTAAATTGCGTTTGGAAAAAGAGGTGGTACAATTTAATTATATTTTATGACAGCGGGGTTGGTTATTTTATGAAAATTTTATTTTTATTTTTTGTTTTCAATCTTTTATCGTGTAAAAAATCTCAAGAAGCTTCTGATGTGCTCGCTCTTCGTCAGATCAATGACCCTAAAAGAGAAATAAAATTTAATGAAGAATTGGAAACTCGTTTTAATTCCTATGCAGTTGAACAGAGGAAACGATATTTAAGCAATTTAAAAAAAGATTTTTATTTTGTTTCTGATGAGATCCCATCAAAAACAATATTTTGGGGATATTCTTCTGCATCATTAGGTGATCGAGGAAGCGGATCGTTGACGTTACTAAAAAACATTATCACCCAAGCAATAAACTTTCCGCCCATTTTTTTGATACTCCCTAGTTCAGATACACAAAGCGATGAAGTAAAAGATATCCAAAACTTTTTAAGTCAATCGGGAAAAAATATTCCATTTCAGCTTTACCCATTAGATATTGATAAAAGCAAAGTTAGGGATTCAGACTATATCCGTGATTATTTTCCCGTCATTAAATTTAATCCCATGACAAAATCAGTACGGTTAATATCAACAGCAAATTGTTCGAGTGTAAAATTAAATGGCAAGAACGAAAGCACCCATCAATATTCAAGATTAATTGCAACAGCAGTAGAAAATATTTATAAAAACGCAGGACTCACTGTGGAGCGAATTGAAGATTTTGATTTTTGTATTGAAGGTGGAAATTTTTTAGCTGATACGTCGGATACTTGTTTTACAACCGAGAAGACAATTACCTATAACTCACCCGAACCAGATCGAGTTTTTGCAAGTACCACAAACGAAGAAAGAAATGCAATTGTCGAAAAAATGAAAACTTTATTGGGTTGTGAACGAGTTGTTTTTATAAACTCTGGTAAGGATGATATGAAACATGTTGATACGTTTATTTTATCACTCGGCGAAAACTTTATTTTCTATAATCCAAATCCAATTGAACCTATTTATCAAGGTGGAATTCAGCAATTAAACATTGCTAATTTAGTTCAAAATGGCTACCAAGTATTTTATCAAGACAAACTAACTTTACCCCAAGCAAATGCAAATGCAATTCGGATAGGACAGCAAATTTTTGTTCCACTTTATAGCGAAATGCAACGTGGGCTATATTTTGAGATCGGCAATGAAAATCTCAAAAATTTAAACTTTCCAAACATTGACGCGTATAATCAAGATCTATTGGGTCGTTTACAAAAAATTGCAAATCTAACAAATTACAAAATTATAGGCATAGAAAGTAACCCAACAATGTATACGCGAGGTAGCTTTCATTGCTTAAGCGGGTATGTTCCTGATGTGAATTATTTTAAGTAATCGACCTTGCAAGGATGCGGTGTGTGTTTGCACACAACTTCTTATTCATTATTTTTCAACTCCTTGAATTTTGCATATAGTTCATTAACCTTTCACGATCATCGGCACCATCCTGTGAATCAATACTCGAAATTGCTTCATTCATTTTTTCTTTGAGTGCCTCACCTTGCGGATTATCCCCAGCCGCATTGGAAGCATCCAACAGGGAACTCAAAATATTTGCTGCATCTTCCACCGACATCTCTGATAATTTTGCTAAGTCAATGCTGCCATCGGCATTGACTGATAAAAATAATTTCATATACATAATCGAGTAGGCTGACTGGTATAACAATAACTGAAAAGCTACACTTTTTGCATAAGTGATCTCTGCATTTTTTTCATCACGATATTCATCCGGCATGGAGTTCATTAGGGTTATTCCTTTTTTTAGGGTTGCTACCTCATCTTCCGTCGGTGCAGCAGGAATAAACCCATCAAGCTGTGATAAAAATCCACTGCCGCCTCCCGACGAACCATTCTGTTTTAGAATTCCAAGCAAATCTATCCCAGCCTTCGCCGCATAAGCAGATGCTAAAAGTGGAAATCGGCTGTAATACTTTTCATCACTCTCTCCAGCACTTTGAGTTTCACAAAGCGGTTCTAAAATTTCTATCCCAGTATCATAATCACCCGCATTAAGAGCAATGCGAGCTTTTTCTTCAGGGTCTTTATCGACATAAGTTTCTGCTTGGTTTTTTGTACCACATTGCAGAGTAAAAAGTAGCACCCATGTCATCCCCAACGACTCGCGAAGCGAGGAGTGCCTGGGGATCTTCTTAGAATCCCATTGCCATACTAACCACATACATATTCCTCCCATTGACACCTGGACTATCTCCAAGTTCTCGTCCATAGATTGATGCTCCGATTCGTAATAAAAGTAAATCCACAACAGCACCCATTGTTGGATAACCTTGATAAAGTCCCGCAGCAACTCCCACATAACTTCGCGTCATGACCTTCATCCCCGCATAAGTTTTTTTAAACCATTTTTCACCATAAGCATTTTGAAAATCTCGATAGTCTAATGCTAGATGTATTGCATCTCCGTAGGTATGAAATGTAAGAGCCGTCCCTACGCTCATCACTTGTTTAAATGATGCTTGTGCCCCTTTAAATTTTGTATTACCTACATCATCAACTTTGAGTGCTAAGCGATAATCTATGGTTCGTCCTTGTAAAAAATATAAAAAACCCGCATCCATTCCCATCCCCGGCGAAGGAATGACTTTCTCCATCAATCCGTCGCGACTCATGAGACTTGATGCATCGGCAATTTTACTGATATCAATACTGATCTCTGGTTCGGCTGCATAAAGATATTTACCCGTAAGGCCCAAAGAAAAGTAAGGGCCAAGCCTCATCGCAAAAGCAGCAGCGGCTCCAGCATAGGCTTCCGCTTGAAACATAATTTCAAAAAGTCCTGCTGAACCAAATTTTTGCGAACTAAGATCAGGTTCTAATTTTCCAAAGGTCATAAATCCTAAATAGCTCGTAATAAAAGATTGAGCGAAACTAAAACCCACGCGGATAGGTTTTCCAGAAATTTTATCGATCATGTCACTTGGACTGCTATTCCCCGAATCTGATTTTCCTTGAGCAAGCGACTTTGCAAAATCTACAGATTCTTTCGCTGTAGACAAATTAAATTTGAATCCAATCCAACGAAATAATTTTCCACCAAACGGCATCTGAGCCGGATTGGATAATATCATCCCCTCTTGTGTCGCTCTTGTCAGAGAAGCTCCTCCTCCCGCCAAATCAAAAGGCTCTTCATACACCACTTGATTTGTTTTTTTGGCGTAAGCAGTTTGATAAAAAACAAAAATTAAAAAGAGTTTTTTCATTCTGTTACTTTTATCGGCAGAATGAATGGAAAAATAAATTTGGATTTTTATAAATTAAGAAGAAAAGTCTAATTTTGTAGATTGGTTTTTATCGAATATATCGCCGCATAAACTCTGCGAGTAATGTATCCGACATGGTTATAACCTTGTTATTTATGGTTAATATGTTTCGATAGTATCGAAACGATGATCTCGAAAAATGAAAATGTCGCAATATGCAAAAATTAGTTATCTAAATTTGAATGCTTTCGGCATGATGAAGCAGACACTTTAAAGAGGAAGCCTTTATGAAAAATATAAACAGTGAAACATTACATCTAAAAATCGAAGACATGGCCTTTGGCGGTAAAGGTGTCGCCCGCCACGACGGAAAAGTTTATTTTGTTCAACAAGGAGTACCAGGCGATGAGATAGAAGCCTCGATCACCCATTCCCAAAAAAAATATTCTGACGCAATCATTCACTCGCTCCAAACTCCCTCACCTTTGCGAAGCGAAAAACCTAAATGCAATGTCTTTGGTTCCTGCGGAGGATGTGATTGGCAAAACATTAGCACCCAACAACAACTCGAATGGAAAAAACAATTTGTTATTTCTTCTCTCGAACGCATCGGGAAAATAAAAGCTCCAGAAGATATTAAAATAATTGCATCACCTAAAAATTATTTTTATCGCAATCGCATTACATTGAAAGTTAAATTTCAATCTCATCAAAAAATTATCGCTGGATTTTTTTCTCGCGGGACAAAAAATATAGTTTCTATATCGAATTGTGAAATTGCCGAAAAACCCATTCAAGAGTTTTTGCAGTATTTAAATCAATTATCGTGGACCCCTCAAGGGGATCACCATTTAGGGCTTGATTGTCAAACCATCGAAAATGGAAAAAAAATAATTTTGACAATTTTCGGTGATCATATAAAAAAACCATCCCAAGATATTTTAGATTTTTTGAAACTGCTTAAAAATTTTCATTTAACAAAATGGGCTGGGACTATTCTTGATGCTGACAAAATATCAAGTTTTTTATTCGAGACACACGATGATATTTCATATCACCTAACTCCTTCTCACTTTGTCCAAGTTAATCGAGAAATGAATCATCAGTTAAGAAAAATTGTTTCTGATGAATGCTTGAATGATGAAATTCAGACCGTGTGGGATTTATATGCTGGTAACGGCAATTTGTCTTTACAGCTAGCAAAAAAAGATATTTCAGTCATAGGTTGCGAAATTTCTCCCAACATTAAAAATACAAACCAACCCAAAAATTTCCAAATGCATCATCTCACCACCGAAAAATTTCTTAAAAAAATGCTTCAAGAAAAATCACTTGCTCCAGATATCATCATCACCGACCCACCCCGCGAGGGAATGAACGAGTCTTTGCCGTTGCTCAAAAATTTCAAAACTAAAAAATTAATTTATGTTAGCTGCGACCCAAGTTGTTTTGCTCGCGATAGTGCCCTACTCGTGAAACAGGGGTATGAATTGCAAAAAATTTACATTCTCGACATGTTCCCCCAGACATTTCATGTTGAAACGCTCGGCGTGTTCATTTAGATTAATGAGATGGCTAAACCATACAAAAGAAAAATTTATCTTATCAATCCCAAATTTCAATGGTTGATGATTACATGGATGATCGCTCTCACCATGTTTGTTTTAGGAACAGTTTTTTTTATGCAGAATCTTTTTTTTGAACGTTTTTTTGCAATCGGCTCAGGGATTGGCTTACCAGAAGATCACATTTTTTTTCGCTTTATTTCCACACAGCATGACGAGTGGAATATGACCTTTTTTGGGATGGCACTTTTGATTATTTTTTCGCTTGTCGGGGCGGGAATTATTTTATCTCATCGTATCGCTGGCCCACTTTATCGACTAGAAAAACATTTGGAAGGACTTGGAGAGGGAAAAAAACTAACTGCACTGAAATTTCGTAAGAATGATTATTTTCAAGATCTCGCTCAAAGTTATAATCAACACATGGAAAAAATTTTTCAGAAAAAAAATTGAAACCCCTACGTAATCACATTACGCAAGAGTCCAATTTTTTCCTGAAATAAACTTTTTAAATTAAAAGCTGTAAGTTAAACTTCCAGCATCACAAGCCACTGCACCAGACATTGTTCCGTAGTTACCTGCATCATCAAATCTTAAAACATAAGTGTGAGCTGTTGCATCACCAATGTTAAAAGATGCACCATCTACTTGCTCTGCACCATCGTAAACTAATTTAACGTGAGCATTTGTCACACCACTAGCTCCAATGAAACAATTCGCTGGCGTATCTAATAACACAGAAGCTGGGTAAGCCGTTGCATTGATCAACTTAAATTGTGTAGAAGCTGAATCAACATTCACTCCTGCTGTTGCACCTGCGATTCTTTGACCGAAATCAAAGTTCACAATTGAAATTGATTGGTCCGATGTATTCACCCATGCTGGACGGTTTTGGATTGATCCAGTTGAATCAATTTGTAAGATCACTGAGTCTGCCATCCCGTAGTGTGATCCAAAAATGAATAGCATTGCTGATGCGATTCTTTTCATCCATGTTCTTTTCATAAAAATCCTCCTCTAAATTTGTTGAACAACAACAAGTAACCATTTACTTGTCACTAAAGTCTTCGGGATTCCTATAAAAAAATTTAAACTTTTTTTTATTTTTTTATATAAGACATGAAAAATACTGATATAATATTTTTAATAACTTATGTTTAAACTCTTTTTTTATTTTTTATCAACTTTATTTATTTACTTAAATTCAGCTGAATTATTTTCCGAGACAACGATCCCACTTCATTTTTTTTCAGATTATAAACAAGAAGAGATCACCGCACCTTTTGACTGCACATTTATTGTTGATAATAAGGAGCTTTTTAAAGTTTATCGTGCCAGTAATAAAATAATGATTGAAGCCACAGGAATTAGAGAAGGGGCTGGTTTACTTATTTTAGAATGTAAATCAGGAATGAAAGCATACAGTCTTGATTATAAAAATGCTCGAAAGTATGGAGCCAGTGAGCAAAAAGACTTAGCATATCTACCTTCTAATATGGATTCCTATGTTGGACTGAGTAGTGACCTCTTAGGTCCAGAAGCTTTTTCAATTTATGATTTTGAATTTCAAGACAAAAGCTATCCCTTCGTTGGAATGCAATATGCCAATCAGTGGAATATGAAAGAAAAAAATAAATTAATTTCCGATCGAATTTTTTTCACCCATCAAATCACGGAAGAAACGCAAGTCGGCTATTATTTAAATCGTAGTTTAAACCAGGATGCAAAAAATGAAACACTTGGTGGACATCTTTCCTTCTATGGTTACAGTTTAAATGCCCTAAAGACGATCGACAAAAATAAAAATTTACCCCTACAAACTGGATTAAACTTGAGCATCCCAAGCCCCTTCCAATTGAATTATCGTTATAAAATAGATCATCAACAAAAAGTCACTTCACACAGCATCGCAAAATCTTTTTATTACCGAATCAGCAAATTTTATTTTACTTTTTTTCCTGAGTTGGTTTATAAAATCTCCCAAGAAAAAAAAATGGCTGAAAATTTTGATACAGGAATTAAATATGATCTTCTGAGTAATTACAGTTTGGGATTAAAAAACAAATTTGCTTGTCAACCCATCTCCCACTGTTTAGTTGAGCAATTTATAATTGAAAATAATTATAGAATTCCCCATCATGAATTTGAATTAGAATATGGGATCAAACCCAAATCCGTGGGACTTCGCCACGAATTCGATATCGCAGAAAAAATCAAATTTAAAAACTATATCAACTTTACTTATAAATTGGCTTCTACTGATTGGGGTTTTCAAACCGTGATGCGTGACTATCTTTTTTATATCAATAATCACATTCCCGTTTACCCTGCTGTTAAAGACCCTGGTTTCGCTCTTACCTTTGGTATGAGAAAATATACTTATCAATTTGGTTTTGAAAGTTTTTACAATTTTTTTCCATTTCAAAAAGATCATAAGCATTTAATTGCAGCCAATGTCAAAAAAATTATTCACGATTATAATTTAGCCAAAACAATAAAACGTTTGAAATCGCACAGCATCGAAGGAACCGTGACCGCGAATTATAATTTGCAAAAAATGCGAGGTGTTAAAATTGAATTGATTGAAGATGAAAACGTGATCAATAAAACAGAGAGTAATGACAATGGATATTACCATTTTTCAAATGTCCCTTCCTCTGGAAATTTGGTTCTTAAAACAACATACAAAAATTTTACGGATCAAGAAAACTTTACAAAAGACATTAATGAAAATCATCTTACAAAAGATTTAATGATCAATATGAACTGTGCTGTCGAAATTAAATTCTTCCGCGACAATGGTAATAATGATTTTGATAGCAAAGACGAGCTTATCAGTTTAAGTAATTATTTTTCTGAAATTAACGAAGCAATTATTATTTCTCCCGAAAACTCCTATCGCGATAATTTCATCATTTTTCAATGCAACCAAAAAACAGAGCTAAAAGTTAATAAACCAATTATCCCCTTTGAATATGAGTTGGTAAAATATGACCCTTTAACTTATAATTTAAAAAATAATGAAAAGAAAGAATTGAGGGTTTTATTAAAAAAGAAAAAATAAAATTTTTATGGATTTTACTTTTTTTAATTTCAGCAGGAGAGCCATTGAAATCAAGTTATGTTATTCTTGATTCAATTGGCCGCACTATTAGTGATCTCACTATCGACTTCTCAAATCAAATAGATATGGATATTGAAATAAAATCACATCCAATTATTTTGAGAATAAAAGGAAACGTCAGCCCTTTTTTAATTCTGAGAGGAGAAATTCATGGTTGTT
>CAZFSQ010000024.1:0-11974 GCA_964521975.1 uncultured Oligoflexales bacterium
TGCATTAACTCTTCTGTGTATTCTTTAATTTGACGCATTCTTTCATCAGAACTAATTACCTGATCTTCCAATGCCATCGTATGAGATACTTGATCAACCAATTTAGTTGCCACCCGTTTAGCACGCTGTTTGATTATTTCTTCTAATGTCCCTAGAGCTGCATTAGGAACAATTGCATACAACAGGCGACAGTTCATAACTGATGCAGCTCGTTGTAAAGTTTTTAGTTCAATCGTTTGTTTTTTTTCACTTTCCTCAATTTTTTTAAGGTTTGATTGAGCAATACCCAAGTGCCTTGCCATCTGAGCAGCGGACATTCCCAAAGATTCTCTCACCTCTCGAATCCATTCCCCTTCTGGTAATCCAAGATCTCTAAGTTGTTTATATAGTTTATCAAACTGCGAGCGACGCAATTTTTGGATCTTTAACTTACTCTTGATCATGTATAAATATTATCTTATAGCGTAAGATTTATCAATAAAAGATAGTGGTATAAAGTAATTATTTAATTAAAAACTTATCCCATAGGATAAGAGAATATAAAAATAAGAAATCGAGGTGAAAAACGGGAGAGACGGGACTCGAACCCGCGGCCTCCGCCGTGACAGGGCGGCGTTATAACCAACTTAACTACTCCCCCAAGAGAGAAAAAATAAAAGTCACTTAAAAATTTAGTATATGTTTTAAAAGATCAGGGTGTCAAATTTTAATTTAAAACAGTTCCTGATTTTTTTGCAATGCGTGTTTTACGTCCATCTTCAATCTTATAACCAATACGTGTTGGCTTTTTTGTTTTTGGATCAAGAAGCATCACATTGCTAATATGAATCGGCATAACTTTATCAATGATGCCGCCTTCAGGATATTGCATGTTAGGTTTTTGATGCTTTTTCCTGATATTCACACCTGCTAAATAAACACGATCTTTTTTATAATCCACGCGATCAATCGGAGCTTTTTGTCCCCGGCAACTTCCGCTAATTACAATAACTTCGTCACCTTTTTTTAGCTTAATTTTCTTTTGATACTTTGTCTGTCTTAACATGTGTTTTTCCTTTGAAATAGATAAATGTACAATCCTTTTTTTTAAAGGAGAACAGCATGTTAGTCAAGGTTAAAAGCTGAATCTTAGCACTTAATATAAGAAATGACGTTCGTATTGTTGTGCTTTCGCCTGCCAAGGTTCATATTCCCATTCTTCCGTTGGACCTAGAACAAGAAAAAAACTTGCTAATAACAAGACAGGGGTTGCTGTGGTCCACCACGGTACAGAACCCAAAATATCACGAAATAATAAATACGTAAAAATAAAGAACATCGTCGTACATAAAACCGTGAGCGACCACAATTTGCCTTTATAAATAATTAATTTGGGATAAAAAGCTTTCTCATCTTTTTTTTGTTTTTGAGAACTTTTCATCTCGTTCTTCATTTGACTGAACATTT
This sequence comes from uncultured Oligoflexales bacterium, assembly GCA_964521975.1. GTDB lineage: Bacteria > Bdellovibrionota_B > Oligoflexia > Oligoflexales > CAZFSQ01 > CAZFSQ01. Next base: position 1,447 of record CAZFSQ010000024.1, read on the forward strand.
CTTTTTGTAATTGATTCGGTGATTTTGCTGCCATAAAAAAATTCTCCTCTAAAAATTTAGAAAACGTTTATGCTCTCCGTTTGTTATCTTTATTCTTCGATACTTGATCATTAATTGCCTTTAACGCTCGTTCGGCTCGCTCGGCTGCTAGTCTTTCCTTTTCAGCATCCTCTTTCGCAGTATCTTTAGGCTGATACAACCAACGAAAAATCCCCACCGCCCCCATGCCCATCATCGTAAAAACTTTTTGTCCAATCGTCTGCGAATTGGATGTATATTGTTGTGGTAAAGCATAAATTAAGGCGACACCCGCTGCGGTACAAAATAAAGAATAAACAGATGCTGCAATTTTGTCCCTTCTATCAACACCCGTGAGAGGAAACATGAGAATAATCAACCAAAGCAAAAAATAAGACGGCATAGCAAAATCAATTACCTGAATCTCAGATAATGAATCACGTATGTCGTACCAAATAACTGAAATCCACTCAGGCATATATCCTCCTTGGTGAGCCCAATACTGATTTATTCGGAAGATTTTTTTTTAAATTAAGTAGGAAAAAATTTTAGGGTACTTCAGCAGGAACTTCCATTGCCTCAGGTGGAACTTCTTCTGAAGTATTTTGTGATGGAGCCGCATTTTGAGAAGCGGGTTGAGATAACTCCGCCGTCGGCGGAAACTGCGTGTTGTTCGTATTATTGCCCGACATAGGGGGAGTCGATTTAGCAATGCGTAATTTTAATTTATCAAGAGCTTTCCTTAACACAGAATCAGAGGGTTCAAGTTCTAAAGCTCTCTGCCATGATTTTTCTGCAAGACTCAAATTGTTAGTCTTCAAATAAACTGTCCCTTTCATTTTATAGAGCTTGCTCGATGTCGGGTAAAACGCGAGGAGATTATTAATTTCAATCAAAGCATATTCATATTCATGACGCTTATAATAATTATTTATTTTGTTGATCCCTAATAAATAAGATGGCGATTGCGTGGGGCCATCTTTTTTACCAACACCAAATGCGTCATCCATTAAGGTTGACTCTCCAGGGGCTAACGACTCAACTTTAGGCAATACCGAGACAACTTCTTTGTCAGCAACTTGCGGATTGGGTAAACTGCTTGGAATATCTTCTGGGTTGCTCGCATCTTTTCCCATTTGAGCAAGAGGAATTTCAACATCATAGTCACGAGCACCGTTAGGAATTTCGATGACATATTCTACTTTTCCAGTATTCGATCGAATGACAAATTTTTCATTATTGTTACCATTGACACCAATAGGGTCCGTGCGATCTATAAATGGGTAGGCAATATTTCCGTTTAATACAGGATCACTCCACGGGTCCGTCAATCGCGATGCACAATGAGAAAACACAAGCGAACAAAGAGCCATAAGAAAAAAATATTTTTTAGTAATGGGCTGAAATGGTAACACCACCACCAAACCCTCCTTGTGTTTTTATAGACTCACCATCCACTTTAATGGTGGATGGAAGAATGTAAAGCATCCCAAAATTCACTGCAAATCTTCGACCGAAATACATATCCCAGCCACCACGCACTGTCCCTGTGAAATAACCCACAGCAGTAAGAAAACCAATCCCAATATTGGCTCCCTGACGAATATCGTTATAAGATTCCACGGAACCTACAAAGTTTTGAGCATAAAAACCATAAAGCCCAATGGCTGTAGTAAAAGGCTTAGCCTCAACCGTTTCTGATTCTTCATCTGCTGTTGTAGTCGTTGAAGATGTCGATGTGGTTTTTCCAGACGATAAATTCGATAAAAATGTTGTCGTGGACATAAACACATCTAAGAGTAAGCCAAATTCTGATTTGCGATTGTTAAATTTTTCACTGCCGCGAAATTGTGCATCAACAAACACTGAGTCTTCCGATGTTCCACCAATATTCGGAACGGCTGCCCCTCCTAGACCAAGTAAGAAACGATACTCAGGCACATATTCATCGGTTGTTCTTGCCTTCGCCACTTGACTATAATCAATCGCCAGTTTTTGAAATCTACTTTTGATGGTTTCGCTATTATATGTTCTCGCCCACACCATTTCTTTCGTTTTACTATTAAAAATTTGCATCGCTAAAACCATGTGCGTTGTATGATAAACCAAAACAATATCCATAAAATTGTCGATCCCCAATTGATCCGCCGCTTGATCTAAACGTGCGATATTCGTCGTGGGAGAAGTGATACTGATTTTTCCTTCAATCAATGACGAAGTTTTTGATTTGCAAGGAAGGCACGAAATAATTCTAATGCGAGAGTTTTCTCGAATGCGTTCAAGAACCAACAATTCCGTATAATTTTTATACGTATCAGGAAGAGCATCGCTCACATCTACTTTTCTTACGGATAAATTTTTCAGGCCATTAATTTGTCCCATCTTAATGTCATGACCAAACTCAGCAAGCAACTCATCTAAAACTTCATGAAATTTTCTAACCGTATTGGAGGAAGCCGTTCGGATTTCTTCTGATTCTTTATATTGATTATTTTCTAATTCAGTTGCCGCAGCATTTTTAGAACTGGCAGCTTCACCATTTTCTGATTTAGTTTCCGCTTTATTCGATCCCGCTGATTTATCATCCACCCAATTATCTTGGGCTAATAAATAAACAGGAATATCTATTTGCAAAAGTAAAAAAATAATGATTAAAAAATTTTTCACATCAGCTCCAAAAAATAAAATTCCTTTATTCAATCTCATTTTTCGGTAGAAATGGAAAAAACTTTAAGAGGTTAAATATGAAAAACTAGGTAAAGTTTGCCCATCTACTCTTCGTCATCATCTTCTTCAAATTCACGGGCCGGTTTTTTGGACTCACCATTAACTTTGGTTGTTTGTGAAATACTACCAAAAGGATCATTGATAATCTCTACTTTGCGAGCAAAGTGTTCTTTAGAAATTTCGATATATCGCAATCTGAGATAATTAAAGTAAATCGGATTTTCTGAAACTCGTTCTAATGAAAAAGCCAGAATCCATGAATATTTCATCGTATCGTAAAAGATTTTTGCTTTATCGTCTAAATAAAGAGTGAGGTCGTTTTCTAATTTCCAGTCAAGTAAACTAATATTACGATAGAAACACCAATGATAGGTTTTTATATTTTCTTCAACTTGCGTAAGAATTTGATTCACTGCATTTTTCATATTTTGTTTGGTTGTCGCTTGATTTCCCACAGCCACCATTTCTTTAAGACAAGTTTCCAACTCATCTGTCTTGGGAGTTCCTTCTGTCATGAGCATTTTGCGAGTCGTTTCTGCATTGGCAAAATGGGGATGGGGTAAACTTGGGTCTTGATAATCAGCCACAAGCTCTTCATAAGAATTGCCACTTGTTTTTTTGTCTGAATTATTTTCAATCTGTAAATTTTCATCATCCGAACTTGCCGAAGAACATCGGATAAAATTCGTCAAAGTTAAAAAAGTTAAAAAAATTATTTTTTTCATTACCAAACAACCCCCAAAGATGATTCGGCAATAAAGATAAAAAACTTAAATATTAAAAATTATTTTTATGATTAATCAATTCAATTGTTTTTAAAATTAAACAAATAAAACGATGATCCCCTGAAAAATTCGCTCCTTGACAATAGCTCTCTAAAATAGGTTTGGGAGAATGACCAATGGATAATCCAGCTAATCCCATCATAAAACGATCATTCGCTCCATCGCCGACAATGCAAACCTGCTGTGCTTTCAATTTTTTCTCTCGCATTTTTTTTTGTACCCATGTTTTCTTCATTTTTCCGTCGATGACTTTACCTAAAATTTTTCCTGTCATATGATCATCTTTAATTTCTAATGAATGAGAAAAGGCTTCGGAAAATTTTAACTGTTTTTTAAAATGATCTGCATAAAGAGAAAAGCCACCTGAGACAATCGCCGAATAATGTTTTTGGGAGTTGATATATTTTAGTAATTCTTTAATACCTCGATTCGGTTTTAATTTTTTTTGAATTTGATTAAGATTGTTCAAATTTAATCGTGAACCAATCAATGATAGGCGTTTTTCGAGTGCAGTACGAAAATTGATTTCTCCTCGCATGGCAAGTTCCGTAATTTTTTTTACTTCACGAGCAACACCTGCTTTTTCGCTTAAAACATCTATTGTTTCCTGTTGAATAATCGTTGCATCCATATCGAAGAAAAATGCTGAGGGATTTAATTTATTAGAGAGAAAACAATGCGTGATTCTCTTTTGCCATAAAAGTGAACGCATTTTAAAATAAAAATCTTTTGAATGCGAATCAAATTCGATGAGGATAAAGTTTTTTGAACTTTGCGGATAAAGCAAAAAAGAATGATGCAAAGATTTGATCCATGTTAATGATTTTTTTTCTGTGAGTAAAAAGGGGGCCATAAGCTTTTTACTTTACTAACACAATTTGAAATTGTCGAAAGAGATTTTATTTAACTTCCCAACTAAGCTGATTTTTGCTGTGTATAAATATAGGGCGACCAGAGATCAATAAGATCTCGCTCCATTTCTTCGAGCATCTCTGTCCAAAGTGGACGACGGGGATGTTTTCTTAAAACCATACCCTTTTCTGCGGGGGTGTTTGCACTTTTTTTATGGTTGCAAATAATACATGCTGCCACTAGATTATCCCAACTCGATTTGCCACCACGGGATCGTGGCATCACATGATCAATGGTAATTTGCGTCTGACGACATTTTTTACCACAATATTGACATTGAAATTGATCACGAATTAAAATATTTCTCCGTGAGCAGCGAACAATACCAAAATGTTCTGACGACACTCGGATATAGCGTTTAAGTCGAATCACTCCAGGAATAAAATATTGATGCGAAATCGTGCGGGCCACTTTATCGGTGTTCACCAAAATTTCTGCTTTATCAGAAAAGACAAGGCAGATCGCTCTTTCCCAAGAAATAATTTGCAGAGGCTCATATCCAACATTTAAAACCAAAGCTCGCAAAAAAATCCCCCTCCCTTTTATTATGCCACTTTTAACTCTAAAGCGAAATCCACCAGCGGCTTTAACATGCTTTCTAATCGCAAAATATCTTTTTCCTGCGGTGGTTCTTCAAACAAATTTTTATCCGTAATGGCTTCGACCAAACCAATAAAATCTAATGTCTCCGTGAGTAACAAACGATAAACATGATAATTCATCGAATGCCAAAGCTCCTCAAGATCCTCAGGCTCCATGCTACCGCCCAGAACCCTCAAAATTTCTTTGATCTTTTTTCTTTCACTACGAGATAATTTTTGTGCAACCCATTGAATGACTGGATCGGCACTCAACCCAAAATAACCCGTCCATAATAAATATTTTTTTGATGAAAATAAAATTTCATAAATTGATTTAATTACCGGATATACTTCTTTAATCGGATCAAGAGCAATGGGGACAAAATAGCCAAGTTCTACACTCCACATAATACCCATCAAACGGTGAAATAAATGTGACGGAGGTTGTTTACTATAATAATCCTCATCTAAGTAAATTGATTTAGTCAAACCATCAAAGAAAATTAATTTTTGAATTCCCGACAAATGATAAAAGTTATACTGCCCTTTTGTAATTCTATCTGCATAGTTTTTGAGACCTATATTTCCCAATATTCCCTCACGAACTTGCAGCGGTTTTCTTTGCAGCAAAATTCCTTTTTTATCCGTGCTGAGTGTATTTTCAAGTTTAGCAATCGAAAATTGATCCCAAAAAAGTTTTACGAGCAGCGGTGAAATCATCATCATAAGCTGCATCATTTGGCTTGTCAGTTTTTCATCCCGCCAAGTTTCAGGGTATCTTTCTTTACCATTGAGAGAATACCCAGCAGCATTCAAGTTTCGCCACACAGGCCACATGGCTCCTGATAATAAATTTAAATTAGAATTCGTAATGGATAAAAGTTGGAGAGCTAAATGCTTCTCCATGTCATTCGCAAAACTTAAATTTTCTATATTTATATTTTTAAGCAGCTCAACATCTTTGATAACAGCTTTCCAATTTTTATTTTCAACTTTTTCTATAGAAATAGAGGCGGGTGTTTCTAACTGATTTGCCATTGACATGATACTTTGAGTAAACTCATGAGCTTCTATCTCATTGGCCAAAGGAGTTTCTTCTACTGACAATGGAATAGTTTCCATATTTTTAATTTCTTTTTTTAATCCAAACCTTTCTAACATCTCATCTAATTTCAACAAATTTTCCTGCTCCATATCTATCACAGTTAAAATTTGTGACCGTAATTTCTCAAGAATGGTGGCTCCTAATTCTTTTTGATCGAAAGCGTGTCGCGAATAACGTTGACTTTGAAAACTCATTTCTTCGAGCGTGTTTATAAATTGCAATTTTGAGTTACCATCTACAATCTCTGAATTTGGTTTTTTTGACTGAATTAAAATTGAAAATTTTTCGTGGTCTGTATCTGCTTTTGAAAGTTCGACATAATAGGGTTTTTCAGAAATATAATTGGTTAAAATATTTTTAATTTGTTCTGAGAAATTTTTAGGAATTTTCATCCATTGTAAAACTTGAAATGCTTTAATTTTGATATAATCTATATGCTTCTCTTCAACCGCATCTAACTTGCAAGCTTTCATAAACTGCGAAATAATTTGTTCTGAAAGTTGTTCAGGATAATCTCCTAAACGCACTGGCACACTCGCTGTAAAAGTTATTTCATTTTCATGAGTATCAAGAAAGAAACAAATTCCTAATAATCCATCGGAAGGTTTTTCAACTTCCATACTTCGCAACATTTTTATATTATGCTGAGCATGTTTTTTAAGAGAGAGCCAAATCCAACGAGACTCATTCTTTCCATAACTCATAAAATAATGGTCAATGTAATGCGTCTTTGATGTTAAATGATCTAAAACAAAATTTTTGATTATTTCATACGATAAAATAATTTGCATCGTCCACTGATCAATAGAATCAAATATAAGCCCACCTAAATTCCACACAGCTATTTTCTTAACAGAATTTTTTTTCTCTGCTTTAGATTTTGGCATTACATTTTGTTTCTTCTTAGTTGGCATTCCCTATCCTTTAAAAAACTAAAATCGTTTCTACAAAGGATTTATCGGACTGTGCAAAAAAAAAATAATGGGAAGAATTTGCCTTACACACTTTTAGTTTTTTTCTTCAACCCCCTAGGCATTTCTTTCCCTCTTAATTATTTCAACCCTTCTCCGAAAGCTTACCTTGTCAAAGTTATTTAAAGATTTTTTTAGGGAGGAAATATGTCAAGAAATGAAACGAAAATAGTATCTAAGAATAGTGGTTACATTCATGCACTCAACCTTTATTGGAATGAACAGTATAACGAATCGCTCAATTATCTGACTCAATTTATTCAAGAGAACCATGATCACTCAGATAACATTAAATTATATCGTTTGTGGATGGAAATTCTAGCAACCTCTCATGACCACATGAGTTTACGAGTATTGGATGAACATTTATTTAAAATTTCACAAGATGAAACTCATAATTACTTAAATTTATTTTCTCTCCGTGGTCTTATTCAACTTGAGCTGGATGAAATAGAACATGCTCAGCTCACCTTTCAAGCTCTTTGTAATATTGGCAAAAGAAATCCATATAAAGATGAATTCATGTGGCGACTACAAAAACGTCAGAGCAAAATAAATCCTTCGTCACGACTTTTACAATCTGATGATTATTTCACATTAAGAGTATTATTCGTTGACGCCTCACAACAATCGCGTAATAAAAAAGTTGAATCCATCATGGAGCAAATGAAAAGTAAATTCCCTCAAGAACCTTTTGTGACGGAATTAAACTGTCTACAACTATTGAAAGCTCAGGATTACAAAAAGGCTGAAAAAAAGTTGCAAGGTCTTATCAAAAAATTTCCTCAAAATGGAAAATATGAATTCTTATTAAGCATCCTAGAGAATCGCGTGGGAAATATTCGCCAGAGTATCGACTTAGCAACCCATAGCCATAAAAATATGACTCAAGAAATTCCTGAATGGTCTTATTTGATGGGCATTAATTATTACCATCTTTTTCAGCACGCACCCAATATAGAACATAAAAACCAAGCTCAGAAATGGTTGGCGAAATCAGCGAAAGAACTTATGGCTGCTGGACAAAACACTTTTCCTGCCGACTACTTTCGTGATCAGTTAATGAATAACACAGGGGATCGTCGCAAAACCCAAGATCGACAACAAGCCGTATGGACTGTCGAAGTCAGCGAAAGAACTTTTAACTCAGTGGTCCATCAACGCAATAAGAATGTTGTCAACATGCCTCTCGGAGAATGGGTACGACAGGGAGATATATGTATCGTGGTAGCTAAAGCTCAAAATGGAAATTCAAAATCGGAAAATAAATATAAAACTTGGAGAATTGGAGCCGCCTATTCGATAGAATATAATTGTGACTGGAATCCCTATTCAGGAAATAATGCTGTGCTGAAATTAGTGACAAAGCCTCAATATACTCCCATTGTTAAAGTGTCATTGCACGACATTCAAAGTAAGAAAAAAAATGAGCGAGAATTACCTTTGTACCACTTGAACGATCAAGCCATCGAACAAATTACAAAATCACTTGCAACAGGACCCTTAGGAGATAAACAAGATATGGACGAGTGGAATCATGTCGTAAAAGAATTGCGACAGACTTCATGATTTTTTTTATAGGAGGATTTAAAAAATGGAGAAATTAAAAAAAATATTTTTCAGTTTGTTTTTGATAATGAGTTATCAATTACTAGGAGAAGATTCTACTGGTAGTGTGACTCAAATATTAAATAATAAACTGAGCGAAAATGAAAAGGGTATTGAAATTTCGAGTGGCGAAAGACTGCAAATGCCCGATAAAGGTTTCTCTATTGTTCCTCCCAACGGTTGGGAAGTTTATCGCAATTACCCGAACACCACTTTACTCTTTCAAATTCCTTATCAGAGAGGTATCGGCTATCAGAGGACGATTCAACTTTTAGCACGAACTAGCCCACTTTATATTGATGCCTTCACTGGTAATGAAATTATCCCAAAAATTGTTGGTCTCTATTCAAAAATTTCTTCAAGCATTAAAAATTATAAAGTACGCAATGATTTAATTGTAGATTTACCATCAGGCATGAAGGCTCTCATGTTTTATACTGAGTTTCAAATTGAGGATAAAAATTTGATGCAACTTCATGTCGTTGTCTCCTCTGAAAAAAGGCATTATATTTTAAGTTACACAGACCTTGCGGAGCATTTTGAAGAAGGTAAAGATAAAACTTTTTTGAATGAAGCATGGGAATGTTTAACTTCCATTGAACTCGACAGCAAAGTTCCAAACCGTTTTGGTATTCCACTCAATGTTATTTATATTCTCTCAGGACTGCTGCTCCTTTCCATTTTATTTGCCCTATTTCGCAAAAAACGTTCCTCCACAGAATATCGCATGGCTCTGGCAAACCCTGAGGAAAGTTTATCGCGAGTCGATGCCGATACGTCCAGTTTACGCGATCACATCTACACTAAATTTGAAGATAATAAAGAGGAAGATAGTTGGGCTGATTTTGATGATGATGCAGGAAATTCAAAACCATTAGAAAAGAAAGATACGGGCTTTAAAGCGTGAACTTTTTTTAATGCTTCGACTAATTCAATAAATGCAAATTCTATATCGTCTTCCGTATTGAATTTACCTATCCCAAAACGTAATGTCCCGCGTGCTAGCAATGGCGATAAATTTATCGCTGCGAGAACATGGGACATCGAACTACTCGATGATGCACATGCTGATGAAGTAGACACCGCAACATTTTTCATCGTCAATGCTAAAAGTTCACCATCAAGATCGGGAAAGCTTACACTCAAATTTCCTGACAAACGGTTTTCATAACATCCATTAATTTTAATCATCGGAAAGCTTGATTTTATTTTATCTTGTAATAAATTTCGCAAGCGTTTGATTTTATTTTCTGAGGATTGCATCTCCTGCTGAGCGATATAGCACGCCTCACCTAAACCAACAATCAAAGGCACGGGCAAAGTTCCTGAACGCACGCCACACTCTTGATCTCCCCCATGTAAAAGGGTTTCGATATTTTTGATTTGTTTAAGTTGACGAATATACAAAACACCAACACCTTGTGGTCCATGAATTTTATGACCACTCATACTCACAAAGTCCAATGGGCATAACCGTAGATTGAGCGGCATTTTCCCCACAAACTGTGCCCCATCCATATGAAAGTATGCATTATACTTTTGAGTGATTTCTAATAATTCAGCTATCGGTTGAATTGTACCAATTTCATTATTAGCCCCCATGATACTCACTAATATTTTTTTCTGATGCTTATTTTCACGTAATGATTTTTCTAAACTCGCAGGTTCAACGCGACCATTTTGATCGACAGGTAAATAAATAACCTCCGCACCTATTTTTTCCAAATGAGCCACACAAGCCAAAACAGATTTATGCTCAATTTGCGAGGTAACAATCAACACATTTTCCGGATTAACCATTGCAGTAAATCCCATCAACAC
>CAZFSQ010000025.1:0-11758 GCA_964521975.1 uncultured Oligoflexales bacterium
AAACTTCTACAGGAGTTAATTCATGAAGCTGCGTCATCCACGCATTCGGTTCCATTGTCTCATTGAGATGTGTTTTTCCTCCACCCCCACGTCCGAGCATGATGATGTTTCCGTTATAGACAATCATTTGATTGTAAATTTTTAAGAAATCTCCCATTTCAAAAAGGCGAGAATTGCCCAACTGTTCACGAGCGACTAATGATTTTCTAGCTTGGGATAATAAATCAAAATCTTCCAGAGTCATTCCATTATAATTACCATCTTTATCAACTTTGAGAGTCAGCGGTAATTTACGGCGGAGTTTTTTGAAAGCTTGTTTTTCGCACTCGTTAGCGGATAAAAGAAATGATGAAAAAAAGAATGAGATTAGCGTGGGAAAGAAAATAAATCGCATAAATTTTCCTTTGCAAAAAAATTCAAAAACAATGAGGGTGAAAGATGGACGAGGGTTTCTATGTTAATAGAATAAAAATGTCAACAATATTTGGAAAAGTCCTTTTATTTTAATGGCTTAATTTGGCATTTTTGTCTGAAAATTTCTTTGTAGTTTTTAAGCAAAATCATTTCATAGGAAGGTTCAGTTTTAACAACTATTTTGTATAAATTGCGATCTGAAAAAGCGAGATAAAAAAATTGTGGGCCGAGAAGAGTATTCGCAAAGGGAATTTCTTGAGCGAAAGGGTCGGCGTCATCACGAGTGAATGAAATTTTTTTCTCATTTAAAACAAAATCAAATGTTTGTGGCATAAGCACAATATGATCGAGATTATCTAATTTAATGTTTTTAATTTTATTGTAGGGATCACATTGTAAATAGCGATTGTAGAATATATTAATTTTTGAGGCGGATGGTTCTTGCAACCAATTTTGTAAATCAAAATTTTTAGGTGGAATTAAAGCATAAAAATCTTGATGTTCATGAGTGAAAGAATTAAAGCCTACGATTTCTGTAAATGGATCAATATTATCGTTTGATAAATAAACAGGACCGCCTGAGTCACCTTGTAATAATTTAACAGATGGTAATGATGAGTGGGTGAAATAATTTCCTTGAATTTGATCTACCATTGCTAATTCATAATTTAATTCAAAATCATTTTCTTTCGGTTGAAGGGGCCCATAACCACCGATACGAATTTTGTCGCCAGAGGTTAAAACATGATCACTTAATTTGGCGAGAGGAATTGTTTCGGGAAGAATCGTTTCACGGATAGAAAAAATACCAAGGTCATTGGATTCTTTTTGTTGGGTGATGGTGGAACCTTTCATGCCTGATGAATGAAGATTGAGATAAGAAGGTGCGACAGTTGTGAAATCAATAGTTACAGGAATTAAAAAACGGTCATGATCTTCGGTAAAATTTTTACCGTGGTAAATAAAAATTTTTGAACCATTTTGAAAATGAGGACGGACAGATTGAGTCCAATCACTGAAAATACAATGAGCGGCAGTCATAAATAAATCTTTAGAAATTCTTACACCAGTGCATTTAAGTGCGTAAATGTCTTCGAGAGGTTTTTTGACCACAATAGCAATTGTGGCTGGGTAATCTTTCTTCGCAATTTTTCTGCCTCTGTCGATGAGTGTTAAGCTTTCCATTGTACGATGGCGGCAGGAGAAAAAATGTACGACAGTAAGAAGATAAATAAAAATTTTTAACATGTTGTTTCCTTCAAATTAAATTCACGATAAAATTTTATCGTAACATAATTGAAATTTGTGGGTAAGATGCCCAGGCACTCGCACCTTCGGTGCTCGTTGGGCATGACATGAGGGGAAAGCACTATGTTTTTTAAATTGAATTGGAAAGCATCCGCAGTTCTATTGGCCGCTCTATTGGGGGGAACGTTTTATTTACAAAATTATCTTGAAAAAAATAAGACAAAAATTCTTCAAATAGAAGAAACTGAAAAAGTTTCACAGATACGTTGGAAAAGTAAAACCATCCAATTGGAAAACGGCTTAACAGCTTTTTTACTCGAAGATCCTGACCTTAAAAACTCAAGTGCATCCATAGATGTTGCGGTTGGGAGTTTTTCTGATCCAGATAAGCATGAGGGAATGGCTCATTTCATTGAACATATGCTTTTTTTAGGAACGAAAAAATTTCCAGTGGTGGGTGAGTTCGATAATTTTATCAATCAAAATCAGGGGACCAATAACGCATGGACTGCTGATGAACACACCAACTATCAATTAGAGATTAATCACGATGCTTTTCATGAAGCTCTCGATAGATTCGGTCAGTTTTTTGTCTCTCCCAGTTTTCAGAATGAATATATCGAAAAAGAACGTAATGCCATTCATAATGAGCATCAAAAAAATTTACAAAGTGATGATTGGCGAATCTATCGCATACGTGACTTACTTGCCAGAGATGGACACCCACGGCGTAAATTTGGGACAGGGGATATGGATACACTTAAGTCAGCAACTCGTGATGATCTTGTAAAATTTTATGAGTCTCATTATTCAGCAAACTTGATGAAGTTGGCTGTGTTTTCAAATAGAGATTTAGCGACACAGGAAAAATGGGTGAGAGAAATTTTTTCAGCAGTACCGAATCGTAATTTAACCAAACCAAGTTTTGCTCCTAGTTATCTATTGGATAAACAACCCAAGATGGTTGAAGTGAAGCCTATCGCCCCTAAACAAAATTTATATCTTGTTTTTCCAGGGCCAAGTCCTTATGGGTTTTGGCGAACGAAACCCGATGCGTTAATTACATTTTTAATTGGAGATGAGGGGAAAGGATCTTTACTCTCATATTTAAAAAAAGAAGGATTAGCGACAGGGCTTAGTGCGGGGTATCAGGAAAGTTCTTATGAGGGGTTGTGGAGTTTTGGAATGGAATTGACGAAGAAAGGAATGCAAGAAAGAAAAAAAGTGATCGACGCATTTTTTTCGTATGTTCATAGAATGCAAGAACGAGGTTTGCCTAAGTATTTGTTTGATGAACGTAAACAAATGGCTGATGTAGATTTTAAATATCGTGCTCCGCTAGAAGGAATGGATCAAGCCAGTAAAATTGCTAATGCGATGCAGTATTATGAACCCCATCAAATTCTCGAACAAATTTCTCTTTATTACGATTATAGTGAAAATGATTTCAAGACATTTTTGAATACGATTCAACCAGAAAATATGCTGACATTTTATGTAGCACCGGATGCTCAAACTAATTTGAAAGAAAAATTTTATGGTGTTGAATATGGTATTAAATCTGTGGATGCGAAAGATGTTCAGCCGTGGAAAAAGATGGTGAGTAATTCTTCGTTAGATTATCCAGAGGAAAATTTATATCTGCCTAAAAATTTTTCTATCTTGACTAACGATAAAGAAAATCAGCCGTATCGAATATTGGATAGTAAAATTGCAAGAATTTGGTTTATGCAAGATAAAGAAATTTTGCAGCCTAAAGGCGAAGTCTCTTTAATTGTACGAACACCTAAAGTTTTAGACACGATTGAGAATGCAGCTGTTTCTCGTTTGTATGGTGTGTGCATAGATGAGTCATTGAACGAGTGGAAATACTCATTGAGGAATGTTGGTTTAGAATTTGAGATAACACGAGTTGAGGAAGGAATTCAAATCAGCGTATCAGGTTATTCAGATCATCTCGCTCAAGTGCTAAAAGAAGTTTTAATGAAGATAGGTCAGCTAGAGATGAGTGAAAATCTTTATATGGATATTAAAGAAAGAATTTTGCGTGATATGGATTCTTTTGAGTTTGAGAAAGCATTTAAATTGGCTAAGTATGAATTAGATTTTGTGCTCAATAAAAACAAACAACATCGCAAAGATTTACGTCCTGTAATGGAGAAAATAAAATTAAGTGACGTGAAGACATTTGCAGAACATCTATTCGATCAAATTTATATCGAAGGACTAGCTTATGGAAATATGCAGAGTGATCAGGTTAAAGATGTTTTAAATCAATTTTTAGCTGAGAAAAAATCACAAGCACTCAATCCTAATCAAATTCCTAGAAAAGAATTTGCAAATATTGCCGATCAAAAAAGTCGAGGTATCTCAAAAACATCGCAATCGACAGATCATGCTTGGGTTTCATATGTGCAATTGGGAAAACGTGAGCCAAAGCTAGATGCGGTGATTAAAATTGCGGATGCTCAAATGGGTGTGGATTTTTATAATAAGTTAAGAACCGAAGCACAGCTTGGTTATATCGTCGGAAGTTTTCCATGGTCAGAAACATCGCAACTTGGAATTGGATTTATTGTGCAATCGAATAAACATGACCCTGTATCTATTTTTAATTATGCGGAGAAATGGATGGAAACAATTCCAAAAAATATTCAGCAAATTGATGATGCTAATTTACAGAAGATTAAAGAGTCAGTGAAACAGCCGCTCTTAGCCAAGGAAAGAACGATTCACGAAAAGATGGTGCGTTATTGGGGAGAGGCGATTGAGTTAGAGGGTAATTTCAATTATCGAAAAAATTTGATCGAAGCGATTGATCAAGTGAGCATGAAAGAGCTTAATGATATGTTTGTTGATAAATTTAAAAAAGAAGCACGATCACAACTGGCCGTGTTTATGTACGCGAAAGGTGCTCAAGAAAAAAAATGTCCTGTTGAAAAAATTTCGGATAGTAAGTTATTTAAAACACAAACTCAGTATCAATGGAAGATGTAAAGTATGATGATGGCTTTAATGTATGTTTTGGGATTTTTATTGGTGGTCGCCGTTTTTGATATCTTACAAAGAAAGCGAGCGATTGTTCATAATTTTCCAATTATTGGACACCTTCGTTATATATTAGAATCTGTAGGGCCAGAGTTACGGCAATATATTGTGACGAGCAATAATGAAGAACGACCCTTTAATCGTGATCAGAGGCGATGGATTTATGCGTCATCTAAAAAACAAAATAATTATTTTGCTTTTGGGACAGACAATGATTTGGAACTTTCACCCAATTACTTAATTATCAAACACACAACATTTCCGCTCTCGCGACCCGAAGGTTACAGTGCTCAATATCCTATTCCATGTGTAAAAATTTTAGGAGGAGCAAGAAAAAGAAAAAAAGCATTTCGACCAGAATCAGTCATCAATATTTCAGCGATGAGTTATGGTGCTCTTGGTGCAACAGCAGTTGAAGCACTTAATCGCGGTTGTCGTATTATTGGGTGTTTACAAAACACAGGAGAGGGCGGTGTTTCAAAACATCATTTGCATGGAGCTGGAATTATTTGGCAAATAGGAACAGGATATTTTGGATGTCGTGATGAAAAAGGAAAATTTTCATTCGAGAAATTTAAAGAAAAAGTCAAAGAATGTCCTACCATCAAAGCTATTGAAATTAAATTGAGTCAAGGAGCAAAACCAGGATTGGGTGGAGTATTACCAGCAACAAAAATTACAGAAGAGATTTCAAAAATTCGTGGTGTTCCTATGGGAGTAGATTGTGTGAGTCCCCCTTATCATACAGCGTTTCATGATGAAGATAGTTTACTTGATTTTGTGGAAAAAATAGCGGATGAAACTGGATTACCAGTCGGTATCAAATCAGCGGTGGGAAATTTGGAATTTTGGAAAAAATTGGCCAAGCTTATGCAGAAAAAAAATCGCGGAGTTGATTTTATTACGATTGATGGCAGTGAAGGGGGAACTGGAGCGGGGCCGTTAGCTTTTGTTGATCATGTGTCGTTACCATTTAAAATCGGAATGTCACGAGTGTTTCCTATTTTTGCTGAAGCAGGAATTCAAAATGATATTGTTTTTATTGGATCTGGAAAATTAGGATTCCCAGAACAGTTTCTTTTGGCGAGAACTTTAGGTTGCGATATGATTAATGTGGCTCGTGAAGCGATGATGTCGATTGGATGCATTCAAGCACAAAGATGTCATACAGGGCATTGCCCAACAGGAGTGGCAACGCAAGTGAAATGGCTTATGAATGGACTTGATCCAACATTGAAATCTGCAAGACTTGCGAATTATATTGTGACGCTAAGAAAAGATATTATGAATTTATGTTGGGCCATTGGAAAATCACATCCCGCTTTAGTGGATGGTGATGATATGGAAATTGTGGGCGATGGATTAAGTTCAGTAACAGCGGCAGAACATTTTAAAATTGCTTGTGAGTGGTTAAAACAAGATGATAAAAATATTCATGAAGTTATTGAGCTAATGGGGAAACATGCTGTTACGGTGCATTAAAATTTTATTTTAAAAAATCATGAATCAAGAATTATTGTCTAAAATCCGTTCACTACCAGAGGACGCTGGCGTTTATATTTTTAAAAATGAAAAAGGCCAAGTGCTTTACGTTGGAAAAGCAAAAAATATTTTGAATCGTGTATCCTCTTATTTTCAATCTTCTGTTTCACATTATAAAACACAAATGCTTGTTGAGCGTGTTGATAATGTTGAAATTATTATTTGTGCTAATGAAGTGGAAGCTTTTTTGGCAGAACGATCTTTAATTAAACATCATCATCCGATGTTTAATATCAATCTAAAGGACGATAAGCAATATCCGTATCTTAGAGTGAATTTAAATGATCCGTGGCCAATTTTTGAGAAAGTTAGAAAAAGAAAAGATGATGGTGCTCATTATCTTGGGCCATTTTCGAGTGCTTCACAGTTAAAAAAAATGTTGCAATTGATGTACGAAGTTTTTCCCTTGGTGCGGTGCAGTCCCTATGAGTTTTCACATGCAAAAAAACCGTGTAACTACTATCAAATCAAAATGTGCTTGGCTCCATGTACATTGCCTGTCGTGAGAGAAGATTATTTAGAATTAGCGAAAAATGGGATTCATTTTTTAGAGGGAAAAAATAGAGAAGTTTTAAATGATTTAAAAAGACGAATGAAAAATGCGTCGGATCAGAAGCAATATGAAAAAGCAGCTCAGCTAAGAGATCAGATTAAAGCATTTGAAACAATTACGATGAAACAAAGTGTGGTGATTAAAGAGATCAATACTGCGGATGTCTTTGCAATAACTGTGACACATCAAGAGAGTGAAAGCATAGCATTTATTTGCGTGATGACGATTCGAGGTCATTTGTTGATTGCGAGTGATACGTATGAGGTTATGATTTCTTTTCAATCTGAAGAAGAAATATTGAACGATTTTTTAATGCAATATTATGGAGAAAAAAATATTCCTGAAAAAATAATTGTGCCGTTACTTATTCATGATTTTAATTTATTAACGCAAATACACTCCGAGCGAAAAATAGATTTGATGGTCCCTAAAACTGGAAAAAATTTGTTGATTTTAAATAATGCAAAAAAGAACGCAGATTATGCCTGTGAAGAATATTTTAAACAAAAAAATAATTTGCAACATGAATTAAAATTAGTGCAAGATTTTTTACAAATGAAAAAAAATCCTGAGCGTATCGAATGTGTGGATATTTCAAATTTGCAAGGTAAAAACGCCGTGGCATCTATCGTGTGTTTTATCAATGGAAAACCCGCAAAGAAATATTATCGGCATTATACCGTGAAATCTCTTGAAGGAGAGCAGGATGATTTTCAGAGTATTTATGAAGTTGTGAAAAGAAGATTAGTACGTGGGATAGAGGAAAATGATTTGCCTGATTTATTAGTTGTTGATGGCGGGAAAGGGCAATTACATTCAGCAGTCAAGGCGAGAAATGAAGTAGGTGATTTAAATTTAACATTGATTGGTTTAGCCAAAAGTCGATTAGATGACGAAAAATCCCATTCGTTGGAGTTTAATCGTTCGGAAGAACGAATTTTTTTTGAAAATATAGAGGAGCCAAAAATATTACAAGTTGGGACATCACCCTTTCGTATTTTGACATCTATTCGTGATGAAGCTCATAGATTTGCAATTACGCATCATCGTAAAAAAAGAAAGAAACAGTCTTTTGCGTCTGAGTTAGAAAAAATTTCAGGTGTTGGGTCGCAATTAAGAATAAAATTACTCACCTCGTTTGGAAGTTTAGAAAAAATTTCTCAGGCGAGTATGGAGCAGTTAATGGAAGTTCAAGGCGTCAGCGAAAAGACGGCACTTAATATTCACGCCTTTTTTAGATCGTAGAGGTAATGATGGATAATACATTGGGGAATTTATTTCGCATTACAACTTTTGGTGAGTCGCATGGAAAGTCTATTGGAGTTGTTATTGACGGTTTACCTGCCGGAACAAATATTTCCTTAGAAAAAATTCAAGCATGGTTGGATCGGCGAAAACCTGGGCAGAGTGAATTGACAACATCACGACAAGAAAAAGATCATGTGGAATGTGTGAGTGGATTAGAAAAAAATGTTTCTCTTGGATCACCTCTTTGCTTTTTGGTTTGGAATCATGATGTCAAAAAAAAAGATTATCAGGAAATAAAAAAAGTGTTTCGACCGTCTCACGCAGATTTTACTTATGAAATGAAATATGGAATTAGATCGCAGAGTGGGGGAGGAAGAGCCAGTGCTCGTGAGACGATTGGAAGGGTGATTGCAGCAAGTGTAGCTGAACAATTTTTGCAGATGAGGTGGCCAAATTTTTCAACTGTAGGATTTGTTTCAACAGTGAAAGACATTACATTTGCATATGATGAAAACATTTTATTAGCTCGCGAAGAAGTTGATAAAAATTTTATTCGTTGTCCTGATAAAAAATCGGCTCGGCAAATGGAAAAAATTATTTTAGCTGCAAAAAATAAAGGTGATACCGTCGGTGGTATCGTTTCTTGTTTTATTTATGGTTTGCCTGTTGGTTTAGGTTCTCCTGTTTTTGATAAGTTTGATGCAGATCTTGCTAAAGCAATGATGTCACTTCCGGCGAGTAAGGGGTTTGATATTGGTATGGGATTTGATGCGATTAAACTCTATGGCTCTCAGCATAATGACCCATTTAAGAAAGAAGATGGACAGATTATTCCTGGTTCAAATCGTTCAGGGGGCGTGCAGGGAGGTATCACCAATGGGGCTGCGGTTTATTTTCGTGTCGCTTTTAAACCTGTGAGCACAGTATTTGTTAAACAAGCAACAGTTGATAAAAAAGGTCATAAAATTAATTGGAAACCTACGAGCGGGAGGCATGATCCATGTGTATTACCACGGGCGGTTCCTATGGTTGAGGCAATGGCAATTCTCGTAACGATGGATCATTTTCTTCGAGCGGCTGTCTATAAAATTTAAAAGAAATTCGCTATAATTAGACGAGATATTCAATTTTTTATTCGGGATGAGGTTTTTCTATGGCCGTTAATAAATATACCGGTGCTCAGAAAGCAGCGATTCTTTTATTATCCTTCGGAGAAGATATTTCCGCCGAAATTTTTAAGAACATGAACGAATTTGAGATCAAACGTATCGGTGGTGCAATGAGTCGCCTTGGGCGTTTGGATCAAGAAATTGTTGATGAAGTGATGATGGAATTTTATCAGTTGTTGCAACAGAATAAAAAATTCTTTTACGGTGGTAGTGACTTTACGAAAAAAGTAATCGGAGCTGCCTTTAAGGGTGGTGATGCTGATGGGATTATGGAAGAACTTGCACTAGGTTCTTCTTCAAACCTTGATTCACTAGAATTAATTGATCCAAGAACATTATCAAATTTTGTACGTAATGAACACCCACAGACAATTGCTCTGATCTTGGCCCATCTTGATCCAAAAAAATGTGGCGAGACGATGAAGCTTTTGCCAGAGTCGTTGCATACCGAAATCATTTTACGTATTGCTAATCTTGATGCTGTTGCTCCAGAGATTATTGATGAGATTGATGATGTATTAAGAAATGAAATTCAGGCACTTGGTTCGATACATACACAAAAAATTGGCGGGGTGGAGCCGATAGCTGAAATGCTTAATCTGATGGATAAAGCTACGGAAGAATCTATTCTCGATAATCTTGAAGAACGTGATCCTGAATTGGCCGAGGAAATTCGCCAGCTCATGTTTGTCTTTGACGATCTTGTCAAAATTGATGATCGCGGTATTCAGGAATTGGTTAAAAATATTCAGAACGATAAATGGAAAATTGCTCTTAAAACAGCTTCGGAATCGGTTAAGGAACTTGTATTTAGAAATATGTCGAAGCGTGCTGCGGAGATGTTACGCGAAGATATGGAAGCTATGGCTGCGGTTAAATTATCCGATGTGGAAACTGCTCAATATGAAATTGTGGAAGTGGCTCGCAAACTTGAAGAGGAAGGTAAAATTATTATTAGTAGTGGCGGGGATAGTGCGTATGTTTAGTGTTTAAATATTCCCACTTAATTTTTTCAATACTTTCTTTTTAATCCCCCCCAAACTTACTTTCTTATTTTGTGCCAATTTTTTTTCAAAATAGCTTGGCAATTCTTCAGCAAGAATTAAAAGCAGTGTATCAAAATCTTTTGCTGCTTGAATCCAATGATCAATCGTTTGGCAGTCGTTATAGGTTGGTAAATAATTTTTTCCATTAAGTTCCGTCACCAATTGACTGATGATGGTGTGGGGGGTTTCAAGATTTTCCAATTTTATGGAGCTTATCATTTAATGTCTCAACTGCTGTTTGTAGACGTTTAATTTCTTCATCATACCGCCATAGTTCTTTGAGATGGTCATGAATTCGCAATAAATTCGTTACACGAATAGGTAAAGAATCCAATTCATCGTTTCTAATAATATCAAAGTACCAGTTTTTTTGCGTGGCTTCTGTTAAAAATTCGAGCAAAATTTTTTCATCATAATCACCCATGATGATCGTAGGAATCCAAATACGCTTAGAACTTTGCATTCTCGAATGGAAATGGGTCAACCAAGTTGAAAATTCTTTCGCTCCAAGTGCATGTGAACCAATGAGAAGTAATTCGCATTGCAACAATTTATCATCATCCAAATGACGAATGGGAATGATATCAAAAAATGGGGCAAACGACTTCAACTGCTGTTCGATTTTAAGAATATAATTATTGAGAACTTTTTCTTCGAGGTTCTGAAAACCGAGTTTATATTTTTTTTGAGCCATGAATTATTTTGTAAACCCATCCGAGCAGCGATTACGTTGGAGCCATTGATTGATTGGTTTACTCAAAAAAGACCCCACTGATTTAGTGAGCGATTTATATTTCTCGCGAAACCAAGAAGTAAACTCCAGCGTATATAATGCCCATCCCGTTACGCCAATACCAACAATTGCTAATTGCGGTGCGGTAAGTTCTACCCCAAAAAATGTTATCACAGGTTGTCCACCATTGTCAGGACTCGCTAATAAAATTTGAGGTGTCGTGATCGCGAGGGATAATAGTACATAATTAATTTTGGAACCAAGTTGTGAAAGCAAAAGATCCTTCGTGTCTTTAGCTTCAGCCGAAGTATTGTTGCGATGTGTGGCAATCCATGCTGTAAAACCGCTTTCAAGGACAACGCTATAAGCTGACTTGAATGAAATATCCATAAAAGTATTTAAGCCATCATAATCAGGGATCGTTCCGGTAATTAATTTTGCCGCATAATATAAATGAAAAACAACATTATAAACCATCCATTCTTTAATACCGAGCTTCGTTGTTAGATCAAGTTTCCCAACATGAGTTTTTATTTTTGCTAAAATTTTTTCATACTCACGATCATATTCTTTTTTGTGTGTATTTTCATTCGGTAAGATTTTGAAAATTCCGTCGCTACCAATCCAACGCGAATAAAAATCGGATTTCCATTGTAGAACACAAGTAATAGATGAGGCGACTGTGGCAATAAAAAGTGCTCGATAGGAAGAAATGTTTTCTGTGGTTATCATCGCGTAAGTACCTAGAGAAAAGTTT
>CAZFSQ010000026.1:0-11680 GCA_964521975.1 uncultured Oligoflexales bacterium
ATGTAAAAATTCTGAATCAATGACAAAGCACACAAGAGCCTTTTCGTAAAAAAAAAAACAACTTTATATTTTTAGTTAAAATATTTTTGTGGATATTAAGTAGGTAGCTTGATTGATTATAAAATAGTTACTTTTTATAATTTTTTATAAAAAAGGTAACTCTAAAAATTCCTATTATACGTCAGCTGCAAACTTTCAATTTGTTTTTTCTGATAATGAAATAATCCATCAAAATTTTTGAACGAAATAATTTCAAACAGAATATCCGAATTATTTTGTTTAGATTTGATGCGATAAATACTTCTCTGATCTTTTTCGAGGCGAACAAAACTAAGGATGGGTAAATTTCTTGCATAAGATTGACAATGCTCCCACTCCCATTCTGTTCTGTTTAAATTCTCATCGAATCGAGAAAGAAGTTTATTCTTTTCTCCAATGGGAACGAGAAATAAATGATGCAATTCTTTTTTATTTTGAAAATTTTTATAACCAAATTCGTAATATTTATCTTTTTGTAAAAGTAGAAACTGATAACCTAATTCTGGATTGCCATTATTAAAGCCAGACCAAAGGGGTCGCACTTTTCCACTGAAATCAAAAAGTGATAGGTAATCAAAATATCTTTCTTCTTGGTGGTTATTGAAAAGAGATCGCATTTGTAGCTCATCACTTTCAACAGCTGATATACCCCATGAAACATCAGCCTTAGAGGCATACTTTAAATCGTTTTCAGATGAGGAAATAGCAGCAAACAGATATGGATCGTGTTGATTTGAAGAAATTTTTAAAAGTTCTAGGCTATATTTTTTGTTTTTTCTTAAACTATTTTGCTCAGATTTTTTTAAGTTTAAATCAATTGAAAACCCATCATCAAAAGATTTGAAAAAAGGAATTTCCTTTTTAAAATTAGCTTGGCTGAAATAAATAAATTCATCTGAATAAAATTTTTTCCATTCTTGAAATCCTATATTTTGATTTCCGTTACTACTCTGTGACGCAATAAACATCAAATGATATCCGCGATTGATTTCTCGCTCTCGAAATTGATGGTCTAGCATTTGATTAAGTTTTCTGTTTTTTTCATTGGAATCATTGCGAATAGAAATAACAATGGATTTTAAAAACTGTGACCCTGTTTTATAAATTCCTTTTTCTTCGAGCGTAAAATTTTTTGGAGACAAATCCTCACGGGAATATTTGACGGAATAAGTTGCAGGTGATTGGCCCCACAACTTGCTTGCTAAAAAAATCCCTATGAAAATAATTATTTTAATCATCTATGGCTACCTTTAAAGCAATATGAACATCAAGAAGCCCCAAACAACCCTATGCAAATTAGGAGCCAAAACGGTTAAGAAAATAATTTAAATTTATCTATAATTATAGATGGTTATTGGGTGTTAAAGTTTAAAAATAGTGTTCTAGGGGATCATTTTTTGACCAAAAAATAGAAAGATGGCTAAAGAATAGTCAATTTTTAGTTACAAAGCGTGGTTTCTTAAAAAACTATGTTTAAAGATTCGTTAAGGTTAAGCTGCTATTTTAGTCGATTTTTTAATTTCCAAATTCATAGACAATTCTAAAACTGCGGCAATTCGTACTAGACGATCTAGCGTAACGCTTGTAATAGAACCCGAAATGATTCCAGTAATATTAGAGCGGGCAACTTTAGCCATTTCAGCGACATCCTCATGAGATAAATTTTGCCGCACTATTTCGTGTCGAATAGCCGATACTAATTTTGCTTTTAATTTAGACTCAACTGTTTTGTATTCTGAAACGCCGATACTTTTTGCAAAATCACTAACTGAAGAATAGGTAAAACGATCTTTAGTTTTTTTTCTCATACTTGTTTTAACCTTTCATAAATAGTTCTTCGCACACGCAATTCAATATGCTGTGTCTTTTTCTTAAAACCCAAAAGTAGATAAATGACTTCACTTGTACGTAAAAAATAAATGACTCTATATTGACCTGATGCATCCTTCATTCTTAATTCATGCAGTCCTTTTGCAATTGAACTAAGAGATTTTGAAACTGGAGGAAATAAAATTTCACCCATAGAAAGAAGTTCTAAATACTCATCCACTTGTTCTTTAATGCTCATTGGGAATTCTTGAATCTCTTTCTGACAGGGCTTGAGTACGATAACTCGCATTAAGGTAATGTACCAAATTCAGTACACATCTCAAGAGAAATCTTATTAAAACAATCCCCTCTCTCCTCAAAATTCTTAAACTCATCAAAAGATGCACAACCTGGAGAAAATAAAATAGGGTGATTAATATTTTGCGGGGAATGTAAAAAATGATCGAGAGCAAGTGACAATTTTTCAAATAATTTAATTTCACATTTTATGTGTATTTGTGACTTCAGTTTTTCGCGATAGGGCCCAAAAATAATTATTTGCTGAATATGGTCAGAATATTGATTCAACGCATCAAAACTTTCTCCCTTATACTGACCTCCAATCATTAAAATCACAGGTTGCTTTTGAAAACTTAGAGCAAAAGTCGTCGATTCAATATTAGTCGATTTACTGTCGTTAATAATCAAGTGACCATTAATTTTTCCGATTACTTGCATCCGATAGGGAAGTGGCTCATATTTTTCAAGTCCTGAAAAAATTTTTTCAGATGAAATATTTTTTAATTCTGATCCGACCAATTTTTCTGCCATGAGGCCATTAAAAATATCTTGCGGGCGATCTTTAAAAGATGAGGGGAAAAATGGGGTGGATAAATGATGATTGTCGTCAGGGTTAAGAACATCAACCTGAATATTGGAAGGGTAGTTTAGACCAAAGTTTTTCATTTGCTGAAATACTTCTTTTGATAAAACAAGATGAGAACCGGGTTTTAATCGTTCGACTAAATTCCATTTCATTCTAAAATAATTTTCTAAGCTTCCATGCCTTGCAAGATGATCAGGAGAAAAGCTGGTAAACGCTAAATGAGTGGGAATAAAATTTGGATTCCATTCTATTTGGTAAGAGGAAACTTCAATAACGACATGATCAAATAATTTATTTTCTAAATATGCTTGTGCAGGTGAATATCCAATGTTTCCTACTAAAGAAACATTTCCTAAAAACTTTTCTAAAATAAGATGACTCATAAGAGCAATCGTTGATTTACCATTGGTTCCTGTTACCGCAAAAATTTTTCCTGGAAAATTTTCGAGAACTAAATCTAAATCGGAAGTAAAAATGGCGTGATGTTGTTCTAGTGTCTTGATCCAAGGATGGTTTTTTGAAAAACCTGGGGAGACCACGACATGAATTGATAGCTCAAGGGAAGAAAAATCAACGCCCGTAGTATCTTTCTCATCCCAAACTCCAATAACATTTCCATCGAATTTTTTTATAAACTCTGCGGTGGCATTTCCTGTTTTTCCCGCTCCTAAAATAAGCCAGGAGTGCGGTTGAATTTTCTGTTTAAAATATGAATCAAGTGATTGCATGAAAATTTATCGCAACTTCAAACTGAGCAATCCAATCATTGCCAAAATAATAGAAATGATCCAAAACCTAACAATGACTTTTGGCTCTGGCCATCCCTTTAATTCAAAATGGTGATGAATAGGGGCCATCTTAAAAATTCTTTTTTTAGTAAGTTTAAAAGATGCTACCTGCAACATCACAGATAAAGCTTCTGCAACGAAAACTCCACCAATCAAAGCAAGTAAAATTTCATGCTTCGTCAAAACCGCCATAATTCCTAATGCTCCACCGAGAGGTAACGAACCCACATCGCCCATAAAGATTTGAGCTGGGAATGTATTGTACCAAAGAAACCCTAGCCCAGCTCCAACCATGGCTGATGCAACAATGGCGAGTTCTCCCGAACCTCGGATATAAGGATAGTTCAAATAATCAGCGATGACAAAATGACCTGTAACATAAGTTAAAACAACAAACGTTCCTGCTGTTGTAATAATGGGGCCAATCGCTAAGCCATCCAAACCATCGGTCAAATTAACTGCATTGGAGGCTCCGACAATAACGAACATTGAAAATAAAATATAAAAAACGCCGAGCGATAAAATATGGTCCTTCAAAAACGGAAAGCTGATCTCTCCGTGCTCTCCACTTTCTTTGAAGGCAAAATAGCAAACAACAAAAGCTAGAATAAACTGGCAAACAAGTTTTAATTTTCCTGGTAGTCCTTTTGTGTTTTTTTTACTTACTTTTAAGTAATCATCCATAAAACCAATGAGTCCATAACCCACGGTAATAATCATGACGAACCAAACATATTTATTTAAAATATCGGCCCATAAAATAGTGGGGAGAATAATCGAAAAAAGAATTAATCCCCCCCCCATGGTGGGAGTACCCGATTTAGAAAAATGTGTCTTTGGGCCATCATCTCTTACTTGCTGGCCGATCATTTTTTTCTTAAGCAACTGAATGTAAGTGGGCATGAGTTGAAAAATAATAAAAAATGCGGTGAGAAATGATAAAATGGAACGAAAGGTAATATATTTAACGACATTGAAGAAGCTAAAGTAATCAACAAAAAATTGACTTAAATAATAGAGCAATTGTTATTCTCCTCTTTTCTGAGATTGTATCAGTTGGCTTATTTTATTTAATTTCATACCATGGGATGCTTTTAAGAAGATGACATCAAATTGTTCGTGTTCATGAATTGGATGGTTCAAATATGCATCGACGTGATTAAATTGATGGGAGAGTTTTTGAGAGGCACCAGTATTAATGCTTCTACTCAACTCGCCAATCGTGATTAAAGTAATCTTTTGGTTTTTAAATAATTGTTGAATTAATTGCCCGATCTCAAAATGATATTTTTCACTCTCATCACCAAGTTCCAACATATCACCTAAAATAATTAGTATTTTTTTATCGGAAAAATTTTTAGCTAGAGTTTTTAGTGACATACTCATGCTGGATGGATTGGCATTGTATGAATCATCAATCAGCCAACCATGTTTAGTTTTAATTTTTTCAAAACGTCCAGGTGCTGGTTGATACTTTTCAATACCATCCAAAATATTTTTTTCAGAAATTTTTAATTGGAAAGCCATCAAAGTAGCTGCCCCAGCATTTAAAGGAAAGGCTTCGTGGATTTCATTCGTTTTGAAATGAACTTTTTGCTGGTGATATGAAAAAGAAAAATCTTGCGGAGAAACTATCAGATCATTTTGAGATTCATAACCAAAGGTGAATAAATTTTTGTCTGCTAAGGATTTTGCTTTTTGCAGTAACAGAGGGTCATCACCACAAACAATTTTAAAAGAATCTTTGGGTGCATAACGAAAGATTTCCAATTTTGTATCCATCAAATTTTCGCGGCTACCAAAAATTCCAAGATGTGCTGTACCCACATTAAGAAGAGTTACAAGATTGGGAAGAGCTATTTCGACAAGAATTTTAATGTCGCCAGTTTTTCTTGCACCACATTCGAGCACTAAAAAATCAGTTTTTTCATTCGCAGATAAAATGGTTTTAGCGACGCCGATTTCGTTATTAAAACTTTTTTCCGAACCTATAACATTCAATTTTGTTTCACGTAAAATGGATAATAAAATTTCCTTTACGGTTGTTTTTCCTGAAGACCCTGTAATGGCAATCGTTTTGGTGTGCGTTAAATATTTTCGCCATCCTCTAGCTAAAGAGCATAAAAAATTTAATCCATGGTCAATTGCAAAGGAAGGAATATCGCGTAGAAGATTTTTTTCTATTTCAATTTTTTTACCTATTTCATAAAAAAAACCAGCCGCCCCTTGTTTAATAGCGTCATGAATAAAATTATGCCCATCAAAGTTTTCACCTATCAAAGGTAAAAACCAATCTCCGTTTTTTAGATGGCGTGAATCGGTTTGAATTTTTTGTGGATGTGGGAAATTTACAAAATTATTTTCGCTTGTATCTTGCAAATTGGAATGTATAGATTCATAAACTATTTTTCGCCAAGTCATATTTTTTAGCGTAACAGATTTTTTGCGATCTCTCGATCATCAAAATGAATTTTTTGATCACCAATAATTTGATAATCTTCATGCCCTTTACCTGCTATTAAAATATAATCGGATGGGTCCGCGTTCTTTACGGCGAATTCGATAGCTTTTGCTCTTTCATGTTCAATCTTAATTTTATTTTTAGCTTTCTCAGAAAATCCAGATAAAATATCTTCGATAATTTGTTCAGGTGATTCCTTGCGGGGATTGTCCCAGGTTAAAATAATTTCATCGGCATATTTTTCAGCAACCTGAGCCATGAGGGGTCGCTTTTTTTTGTCACG
This sequence comes from uncultured Oligoflexales bacterium, assembly GCA_964521975.1. Classification (GTDB taxonomy): domain Bacteria; phylum Bdellovibrionota_B; class Oligoflexia; order Oligoflexales; family CAZFSQ01; genus CAZFSQ01. The sequence continues at coordinate 6,267 of CAZFSQ010000026.1, forward strand.
GTCTCCTCCACAGCCGAACACAACCCACAATTTTTTTGGGCTTTCTTCTCGCATGGAGAGAAGAACTTTTTCTAGACCGTCGGGAGTGTGGGCATAGTCTACAAAAATTTGAGGAGTATTTCGATTCATAACGCTCACACGTTCGAGTCGTCCTGGGACTTGAGGGAGTTTCAACCAATATTTTTCTGAAAAATACTTTCCTGTTATTTTATGAAATAAAATTTGAGCACACAAAAAATTTTCAATATAAATATTTCCAATAAATGGAAATTTACCGCGAGTTTCAAATTGTCCTTCCAGAATGAGGTCAGCATTTTTTACGTGATAGCTTATAGCATGGCCATACATCGGTAATCCTTTTCTTCCATAAACCCAAATATCACTTCCCTCAACCCAATCATTTATTTTATATTCAAAAAAAACATTTTGCGAAAATACCTGTCGTGCCGAATTGTCTTTTTTGTAATTTGAGAAAAAAGATTTTTTTACAGAAAAATATTCATCCAAATTTGAGTGAAAGTCCAAGTGATCTTGAGAAAAACTCGTAAATGCTAGACCATTAAATTTGAGTGGAGCAATTTTTCCTTGAGCAATTCCGTGAGAGGACACTTCCATGAGGATGTTTTTTTTATTTTGCTCTTTAGCTAGTTTCAGAATTGAAAATAAAAAATCTGGGTCAGGAGTAGTGTGTGAACCAATGATAGGTTGATCGAAACCATAAATTCCAAGAGTACCAATTAAAACGGAATCAATATTGGAAAGTGTCAACATGTGATGTAAAAGCCAAGCAGTCGATGTTTTTCCATTGGTTCCTGTCACACCGTAAAAAATCAGATCTCTTTGCGGATTATCATGAAAAAGAGCGGATAAAAAACTCCATACAGCACGAGAAGAATGAACTTGCAAAAAAAGGATATTTTTACTGTGATCGAGCATTATTTTTTCATCAAAGTCACTATCGTAAACAATGATAGATGCTCCGGCTTGAATTGCTTTTTTAATAAATTGATGTCCGTCTACTTTAATTCCTTGATAAGCAATAAAAAGAGTTTCATGTGAAGAAATTTTTCGATGATCGGTTACTAATTCTCGAATTAAAAATTTATTTTTACTACCACGACACTTTATGAGTTGCTTAGCTTGGTTCAGTGTATCAATAATTTCATCAGAGCTTTTCATCAAGAGGGACACCATTTTTAGTTTTAGCAATGTCCAAGAGATTTTTTTCTATTTGATCTGATGGAACATTTAAATAATTTAAACTTCTTTCCATAACGCGACGAAAGATGGGGGCAGCCCACTGTCCGCCGAAATAGGGTTTGTTCTTAGGTTCATCAATCACCACATAAACAACTAAACTTGGATCATCAAAAGGAGCGAAGCCCAAAAAACTCGCTCGGTGTTTTTCATTAGAATAGGCTTTTGTTTGTGGATCAATTTTTTCAGTAGTTCCCGTTTTTCCTGCGGTGCGATAAATATTAGAAAAAGCTTTTTTTCCTGTGCCATCAACAACTGATTTTTCCAGATAATTTTTCATGAGCGAAGAGATATTAAGTGAAATAACTTGACGGCGAATATCCACGGAAGCCCCATAAATAAGTTTTCCAATAGGGCTTTCTACTTTTTCCACAATATGAGGCTTAACAAGTTGCCCACCATTGGCGATCACTGCCATTGCAGCCACCATCTCAATCGGTGAAGCAAAAAAACCATAGCCAAAAGCGATATTGGCAAATCGTGATTCATCCCATTTAGAAAAATGAGAAACCACGGAAGAAGTTTTTCCTGGGAAATCTAATTCTTGATCGTTTAAGGGTTCGCCAATTCCAAAAAATTTTATTCCATGATAAAGATTTTCACGACCGAGTTTACTAGCAATTTTATAGGTCCCAATGTTACTTGATTCAACCATAATTTCTTCTGGACTCAAAAACTCATGAGGGTGAACATCTTGAATAGATCTCCGCCCGATTTTCATTTCACCTTTTTCACAATATATTTTTTCATTCTTAGAAATTGCATGTTGTTCTAATGCCCAGGCGATAACAAAAGGTTTCATCACGCTTCCAGGTTCAAAAATATCTTGGAAAACTTGGTTTTTCGCATTTTCCAATTTGAGATTTTCTGTGTAATGAGGATTGAAAGTTGGAAAGTTAGCAGCAGCTAAAATTTTTCCCGTATTAGGGTCCATCATCAATAAAGAGCCACCTAATGCGGCGGCATTTTTTACACCAAGTTCTAATTCTTCATAGGCGATTTCTTGCAATGCTCGATCAATGGTTAGAACAAGATCATTGCCTGGGCGTTGCGGTAAAGATACTTGCGGTTCTAATAATATTTTTTGCATATGTGCGTCGCGAAGAATTTTTTTGCTCGTTGGGTTTCCCGATAGAAGATCGTCCCACTGCAATTCCAATCCCATCGTTCCTTTGTTTTGATTTCCTACGATTCCCAAAAGTGGTGAAATTTTTTCTTCCATCGAATAAAAGCGGGTGGGTTCGAGCTTAGAATAGATGCCTTTGATCTTGAGTAAAGAAATCTGATTCCAAGTTTCTTGCGAAACTTTTCTTTTGAGCCATGCAAAGTAACTCCCACGATTTTTTTGTTCTTCAATTTCTGAAAAAGAAATTTCTAATAAAGAGCCTAGTTTTTTTTTCTCTTCATCTGTTGGATTAAACTCTTTTGGGTTAATAAAGACAGAAGATTTAAATAATGAGATGGCGAGAGGCTCTTTATTGCGATCAAAAATATTTCCGCGATAAGGAATTTGATCTTCATTTTTCGTATACTGTGAGTTGGCGATTTTCTGTAAATTTATTTTTGAAGGAGGAAATAAATGGAGTATGACGGCTCGGACAATTAAGAGGGCAAAAAAAAACTAAGTGAAATTTTAAGAATTTTTAGTCTTTTTTCAGAGAAGTGTTCTTTTGGCGGCCAGTGGGTCATTGATTGAATTATACACTGAATTAGACAGGATTGTTAAATAATAATTTCGCTGGGGTAAGTCATGCAGCAATTTTTTCAAAAATACTTCCAAGAGTGGATAACGTTGGGTTAAAAGTTTTTTTATCATCAATCAAATCATAGATAGTTTGTCGTCCCAACTTAGTTACTCTCGCGAAATCAGATTTTGGAACATTTCTAAGATAGGATACCAACACATCACGAAAAGATTCTATGTCATTTCGGACCAAACAATCAAAAAGAGTTTCAAGGACGAGTTGCTTATTCTGAAAATGCTTTAGATATTTGTGAGAGGTCAATTTCTGAGTGAAGTTTTTTTGCTTTGTGGATGTCTTTATCTTGACCATTTTTATTGCCTCCAAAAAGTAAAAGAAAGTAAGGGAATTATTCTACTATGTAAACTCTTAGCCCAAATTGCCATTTCAATTCAAGAAGCCCATCAAATCGGCGAACATTTCTATTCAGTACGTGAAACTTTTACCACAGATACCCCTGTTGTACGACAAATCGTACATCTTAGTCGCTAGAATTAAAATGTCATAGTAAATTTAGGGGGTGGTTTTACAGGACTTGTAAAATAAAAAAGGCTTGAATTTCTCCAAGCCCTTTTTTATTAAGATGCCCAGGCACTCCTCGCTTCGCGAGTCGTTGGGCATGACATAGGTTCTCTAATCCAAATACTCTCGACTATTCTTAAACATCGTCATGAGCATCAGCATATTCTGCTTTGACTGTGGATCTTTCATGTGAGAAAGCATTTGGTTGAATTTAATGTCAGCAAAATTAAATAATGAAAAATCTTTTTTGCTACCATCATTGATATCCTGATCAACTGTATACTTTAATGTCTCTCCACGATTCACCGTAATCGCAAAATCATTCTCCCCGGTCGCTCCCTTGGTAATCGAAACATGATCACCTGGCATGATCGGATGAAATTGAATCTGAAACTCAGAAATACCCGTGCTGATCACCGTCTCAATCAATCTCTCCATCGGTCTCGCTCCGTAAACAGCACTCTGACCATTCTTTCCAAGATATTGAATCGTCTCTTGATCCACATCAAGCGACCAATCAAAAAATTCTCGCACCTTTTCTTTTTTCTTTTTAATCATAATCCCAGCAAGTCTCATATACTCAGCTTCGGAAAATGGTAAAAATACTGAAATCGCATCAAAACGATTTAAAAATGATGGGCGGAAATGTTTCTGCAAATCAAGATTCACTAAATCATTAATCTTAGGATTAGCTTTCTCTTTAATAATTGTCTCTTGAGCAGCATTCGTCGTCATGATGATAAATGATCCACGTGCAAAAAGTGGACGCTGATATTTATCGTAGAAAATACCTTCATCAAGCATGAAATATAAACGATCTAAAATTTGAACATCCGCTTTATCAATCTCTTCAAATAAAAATACGGCATAAGGATTGATCGCTAAGTAACTTGCCATGATGTCAAGAAAACGATCATAACTTTCTGGATTGCGGAATGAGGTCATATCCAAAGTAATCAATTTAAAATCTAAAAACTCGGCGAATTTTTTCGCAAGATAAGTCTTTCCTGTCCCTGTAGGGCCGACAAATAATACGGAACCCACTGGTTTTTCATCCGTGCGACCTGCGATATAACCATTCTTCGCTAAACGAACAACGTCTTTTTTACCATCGCTCACGCCCACAACATCATCCTCAATCTTAGCTCCAAGTTCTTTCAAAATCTTATAATCTCGATTGAGCAACCAGGCTGGAACTTGAATGAGTTTGAAAATTCCTTCACGCACATTCTCAAATGTTACAGTGTAACTTTCCAGGTGACGTTCGCTGATCTTGCCAATCTTAAATCCTTTACCCACTTTATCATCTGCATCCGATTTAAAACTAAAAATCAAATGATTCGTATTAAACCATCCTGAAATAAAATTATCTCGCTTCCCAGAATGCGTTGCTAAAATATTTCCGGTTTTTCCATCTAATACCCGTAAAATATCTTCCCCAGACTCCGTGTCAACATACTCAAGTTGATATTGGAGAGATTCACCTGCCGCAGATTTAATTTCGATAGATACATCGCTGTTTGCTTTGTAAGGATCTTCTGTTGCAACAACACTCGGAAGTGCTTCCGCACCCTCAATCATTTTTGATGGATGAGCTTGAATAATGGATTTGAGCAATCTTAAACTTCTTTGTGGCTCTTGCTCATTCGGTTGGAAATATTCCACTGTTTTAAATAAATAATTTAAAACATTCTCTGGAAAAATAACTCCCTTATCCGCAACACTCAAATACGATCTTACAATTTGATCCGTAGCTGCTTTCGTCGGTGGCTCAATCAAAATCGTGTCCGCAAATGCATTCACCACATACGCATGACGAGAACGCTTGAGTTGGTTGTATTCATATTGATTCAAAAATGCAACGCTACGAATACGACCTTGTGTCACGTTGGC
>CAZFSQ010000027.1:0-11671 GCA_964521975.1 uncultured Oligoflexales bacterium
TTTTATCCAAAGAAGAGATCGAAAACTCTATTCTTCATGATCTTTTAAATCTTAGTTCTGAAAATGAAGATATCCCCACGCACTGGATTCACGCATCAAATCAAAACAATGAAATTCTTTTTTCTGATTACTCCATCAGAAAATCTCACGAGAATAAAAAATTGCATCAGGCATTCCAAATTAATAGCGAATTTTTATTTAAAAAACTTACTCATCTTCTTCAGTGGCCTGAACTCATCTTTTCAACTGATCATGTTGCCTTTATTGCGTTAGATGATTTAAAAAATATATATAAAAAATTACAAACCGAACGCACACAATTACAACAATTACGTGACGATTCTAACAAGAAAAAAAATCGCGAAAAAGAAATTCAAGAAGACCAACAACAACTCGAAACAAAAAAACATCTTCTCGATGAAATTCTCGAATTAGCTAAACCTTTTTTAGATCCTAAATTTAAATATGAAAATAAGAAAAAAAATTTGAACGAACTCGAAGACAAAATTGCTGATTATTTAACCAAAGCTGGACTCAGTGAAATTCCTCTAGGGATTGGAAAAATTCCTTGGCCTGTGGTCATTGAAAAATTGGCGAAGGTTCGAGTGCTCGAAGGGCTCGTTCGTGAAAGTGAAAAAATAAGTAAACCTATATTGCAAGAGCATATGAATATCCTGCAAAAGACCATTGCCAATCTTAAAGATATTGCCGAAGGAAATCAAGATTGGACGAAAGAGCTTGAGTCTTGTTTGACCTCACTCCATATAATGCTCCTCAGTGAATTACAAATTCCGACCCTAGATAAAAAAGATAAGAAAGAAGAAAACAATGCTCTAAATTTCGTCCACAAATTTTTTAAAACACAAACCGGAAAAAATAATCAAGAGCGTGAATGGAATCATAAAAAGGAAGCGGTCGCTCATAGGATTGACAATGTACGAGCCAATTTACATCACTCCGTTTCTTTATTAGAGAATATTTCGGATTCACTCCAAGATTTAAGAACCAATGGCGAGATGAATTTTTCTCGTGCTTTTCAAGGCATTCATGAACAACTCGTCTCTCGATTAGCAAAATCAAAAAAAGAATGGGGTGATGCATCTAAGGAATTTGGATTGCCTTCAGATATCTCCTTCAAAGGAATTCTTTCGCTTTTAATTCATAGTGCAGAAATCGCTGCCTTGTGGCAAGAACGCAAAAAAGTATTCTCGCAGATAGAGGACGAAAATAATCGCTCTATCCAAATTAGAAAATTGCTCAAGACGTGGAATCTTAAAACTAAAAGTCAAAAAGAAACTAATTTAGATGACATGCAACTTCTTATCCGTGAATTGCAAGGACTGATTGTCGTTTATGATGACACCCAAAGAAAATTAGATCGCGAAAATGAATCGCAATTAGCCGACAAAGCAAAACGCAATTTTGAAAAAGATATTATTCATGAAATGAATAAACATGAAAAAGAGTGGAGAGATAAATTACTGCATACAGGTTTTTTACAGCTTGTAAATAAATCTTGGAAACAACTCGATTTTTGGGATGGTATTTTTAATTTATATGATTCAATCAGATTAATTGAATCTCTGCATAACTCTTCCGAAATGTCGGAGCAACCTCTTTCATCTTTATTACAGCCAGCAAAATCTTTTGCTGTGCTTTATTTTTCAAACTCAAATTTAGATACGAACACTGATGATCTTGAAAAAGAACTTTCCCAGTTCGTTGAAAAAAATTCCGGCACAACATTTATATTCTTATCACACGATATGAAATTTGCTAAACGCTGGGTTGCTCGCGGTAGTTCTCAATTGAAAAAAGTATTTACTTCAACCGAAAATACTCTTCACAAAACAGTGTTACCGCACAAAGATATGTTGCGAGAAACTAAAATACGCGAGCAAATGTCTATCTTCACTCGTAAACCATAAACGATGCAAAACCTAATTGCTAAAAAACAAGATGAAACAATTTTGGATTGGTTAAATAACCAAAGCAATCAATTGTGGAATTCACTCGATGAATCACAATTGATCAAAAATTTTTATGAAATGCTTCGTGATGAATTTGAAGTAAAACAAATGGCCGCATTTCTTGTTAAACCTACGGGGCATAAGTTAGAATTTTCTGCTCTTGATTTTCAGGTCCATGGATTAAATCAAATTGCTGAAGATATTTTGCGACAACTGCGTTATGAGCTGGGCGGACAAAATTTAAATCAATCTATTCTTAACGAAGAAATTAAAAAAATAAATCTTTCACAACTCACAGTTTTTTATTCTTTCGTGGAAGGATTACCCAAAGAATACCGTTTACTCATTTGGGCTATGCAAAAAAAAGAACGCAACAATCGCCTGACCCCTGTTTTGTCGATAGAAAAAAAATTTGAAACGAACAAATTCCATGAACTCCAATTTTTAATCTCACAAATGAGTCGGCAAATTAAATGGATTAAGCGACTCGACAACACTCAAGCACTTTTATATCGCGATGACCTGACCAATCTATTTAATTATCGTTATCTTGAAATCTATCTTGAAAGTGAAATTCGGCGTGCTCATCGTTTTGAAAGTTCTTTTTCTCTCTTGTTCATTGATGTGGATCATTTTAAATCTATTAATGATCAGTATGGCCATCAAGTTGGTAGTCAAGTTTTGAAAATGGTGGCTGATCTTTTGCAAAAAAGTTTACGCGCTGTGGATACCGTCATCCGTTATGGGGGCGATGAATTTATTGTTGTTCTTTTAGGGGCAACTTCCAGTGCGGGTCTTTACGCCGGAGAACGAATTCGCAAAATTATTGAATCTAATATTTTTATCATAAAAAATATCCCGCCCATTAAATTGACATTGTCCATCGGTGTTGCGGCATTTCCTGAACATGCTCAAGATAAAGAATCGCTTATTAAATTGGCTGACTCGTGTATGTATCAAGGAAAACGTGCGGGGAAAAATCGTGTGTGTATGTTGGGTAGTGAAAATAATAATCTGCAAATAAAAACAGAGGCACTATGAATTCTCTCAAAGGAAAATATGCTAAGGAAAGCTGGGTCGAAATGACTGAGATGGTTTTACCTCAGCACACCAATGCTTTGAATACTGTATTTGGTGGAGTTGTTATGTCATGGGTAGATACAGCAGCAGCCATTTGTGCGATGCGTCACTCAGGACGACAAGTGGTTACAGCCTCCATTGATGCTCTCCATTTTTTAGCCCCCATTCATTTAGGTTGGGTTGCCAACATCAAAGCCTCCGTGAATTATACGTCACGAACAAGTTGCGAAATCGGCGTTAAAGTTATCGCTGAAAATCCTAAGACCAATGAAACATTTCATACAGCGTCAGCTTATTTGACCATGGTTGCTCTTGATAGCAATGGTCGTCCTACTCCCATGCACCCATTGTTATTAGAAACGGATGAAGAGAAAAAAAGATATGAAGACGCAAAAGAACGACATGAAATGCGAGTGAAAATGAAAGAGCGGCAAAAGAAAAAATAACTTCATGAAATATATTTTCACATTTTACATTTTTTTATTTACTCAACAACTTTCCTCTCAATCTATTTTTGATCATGACCCTGATAAACTAGATTTTTCACTCATCACTGTGGGTCTAGGTGATGAACTCTATACTCGCTTTGGGCATAACGCTCTCCGAATGAAACATCAAGATGGGTTATTCGATCTTTCATTTAATTGGGGATTATTTGATTTTGATTTTTATTTTCCCGTGCGATTTTTTCGTGGCATTTTAATTTATAAGCTCGGTGTCTATGAATTCAAAGATGATCTTGAACGCTATCAAGAAACAAAACGTTGGATGATTGAAGATGCAATGCGATTATCGCGAGCTGATAAAATCAAATTAATTGAAAAACTAAAATGGAATTTAAAACCTGAAAATAGAGCTTATCCCTATCAATATTTTTTTGATAATTGCTCGACGCGAATTCGAGATTTTATGGATGATATTTTAGGGGGTCAGGTCAAAAAAAAATATGCTGAGGAAGATTCGCAAAAAACTTTTCGCGATTATGTTCGCCGCAATTTAACCTATTCACCTTTTGTTATTCTCAGCTTAGATGTTTTGATGAATGGCGATATTGATCGTCACATTTCCCATTGGGAAGAAATGTTCTTACCAGAAAAATTGCGAGAATATTTAAGTAAGCTCTCTGTCGAAGGACAATCTTTTTTATATAACACTAAAAATTATGTTCAAAGTGAAGACGATTTTGGTGGAAACCACGATGGTCATTTTTATGTAGGAATTATTTTTATTATTTTAAATATTTGGATCATTATTAGAAACTTGAAGTGGAGACGATCCCCTGTCATGCCCAACGACCGGAGGGAGAGCCTGGGCATCTTTATAGAAGAAAAAATTCTCCTGCTTTTTTCAGGATTCTTTAACGGCATCTATGGATTTGTGATGATTATATCCTGGTTTCTCTCCGCTCATACCGACCTACATCATAATTGGAATTTACTTGCGTTTTGGCCTATTGATTTTATTTTAATTATTTTTGCTTTTCGGTTTCCTGATTACATTAAAAGATATGAAGCATTATTAAAAATTTATTTAATCGGGCATATTATTTTAGCAACCCTTCACCTCGCCGGTTCCTATCTTCATTTTTGGCAACAAGACACCCAAGTCATTGCCTTAAACTATGCTCTAAACAATCTTTGGATGTTTAGTTATTTTTACTCTAAAATGAATCGACTGAAAGGGGTCAAAGTACCGTGAATTCCTCAAAATCTATCTCCGTCATCCCCAACGAGCACCGAAAGTATGGAAGCATCTCTGTCATCCCTAATGATTATCGAAAGTGTGAGCTCAATCTTGTCATCCCCAACGAGCACCGAAGGTGCGAGTGCCTGGGGATCTTCACCCTCAAAGGACCCCTTCAACATTTATGAACCCCACAAAGTTACAGCAAGAAATTTTTGAAAAATACCAAAACGGCTCAAAAGAAAGTTTAATTCTTCTTATTGATTCCATTATCCCTGACCTTTTTGATTGTTCTATGCGGATGACTGGCCAAGTAGAGAGATCATGGGCGGGTTGTGTTGAGGTTGAACAATCTATTCTTGCCTCCATTACTATTTTTGAAACATTTGAAGATTTAATTGTTTGTTTATTTTCTACTCTTAAAAATTTCAACTCGGATATTTGGTATGATGACACACAAAGTCTTGAAAATAATTTAATCGACAAAGATTTCCATCAATTGAAAGAATTGGAAAAGTCCATTCATTCTTTACCTCCCAAACAAAAAGAAATTTTTCTTCTTCAGCATCGCTATCATTTTAGTTGGGAACAAATTTCTAAAATATTACGTCGTGGACAAGAAAAAATTGAAGAAGAGGCTGATGAGGCCACAAAAATAGTGGCCGACTCTATTTCAATTAACCCAAATAATATTTTTTCTTTTATGAAAGATTTACCCAATTTTCCTCTCCCGGAACACCGCACTCACAGCACTGTCGTTTTGAGTGAAGTTATGGAACAACTCAAAGAAACTCGTCGTGGCGATGCGATAAAAAAACAAAAATGGTGGCTTTGGGTCATTCTTTTATGTGGAGTTTTAGTCTGGTTGGCCTACGTTAAAAGTTAAGAATTTTATCGAAATTATTAAATATTTACTCGGGTGATAATGCTTTTACTGCCATTGTTTCTGAAATGCTTAAAGCACGAGATGTTTATTTAAGACAGATGATCCGTAAGTTGCAGGAATATAGATTTAAAAAAAATAATCTCTACAGCCATCCATTTTTTTAAGTCTTATATCCGTTTCATAAAAATTACAATTTGAGTATAAGGCATCGGCAAGGTAGGTACTTTCACCTGTTTTAAGATTTCCTAAAAATAACAGAGGAATCTCCCAATCATATTCATAATCCTGGAGCAGATAGATTAAATAATTTTCATCTGAAGTCCATCTAAAACTAAATCATACGGTTTCATGCGAGGCTGTCAATAATAATTGATCGGAGTTAGAATCATAAACACGAATTTTTAATTTCCCATCTACTTTTGCAATGTCATCTTTTATATAAAACTTTCTTGAAGGAGAAAAAACTATATAATTATTTTCATTTGGATTTTTAATATAATCGTCAGCCTCTTCCCACGGGAGAATACACTGGTTAATGGTTTTAAATGCTAGGTTTTTAAATTGTTCATAATCATTTTTGTTATTAAAAAAAGAATAAAAGATTTGATTACGATAAATAAAAAAATATAAATATAAATGGAATAAAATCGCTATCAAGACAATCATACCGTAATTTTTAAAATCATTTTTCATCACTTCAAAACCACCATCTCTCCAGGCTTTAATTTTTCCGGTAATTCATACGAACCAAACTTAATGCGAATGGTTCTAAGTACACGACGATTGAGTGGCTCAAAAAGTTCTTGAATAAGATTACTTTTTCCATGATCCGTTTCTAGTTGATACCATGAATATAAAGAACCCGATGTAGCATTTTTTGACGAAAGTGGTTTTATTTTAATTCCATCTCGATTTATTTTTTCGATGGTGGAAATATCCAATGGCGAATTAATCAACACTTGATAGGTTCTTTGAATTTTAAATTTGGGGTGAGATAGCTTTTGTACTAACTCTCCATCTGTGGATAAAATGAGTAGCCCTTCGGTATTTTGATCAAGTCTTCCAATATATTTCAAACCACTCAAAGCATTTTTAAGTGACGGTAGATCATAAATGGTGGGGCGATTTAGCTCATCTTTTTTTGAAACAATATAACCTTTGGGTTTATAGATTATGACAGTCTTTTGATTTGTTTTTTTTGCATCCGAAATTTTTTTTCCATCCACTTCAATTTGATCCCTCTCTGGATCAATCAGTATCCCCATCTTATCCACAGTTTTTCCATTAACTTTGATTCTCCCAGATAAAATCCACTGCTCTGCTTCACGCCGCGAGGCCAATCCCATCTGTGAAATTAATTTTTGAATGCGAATAGATTTTTTTTCTTCCATTAGAATTTTAGAATCTTATGTGTGGCTTCTTCAATTTCAAGTAAAGAAACTTCATCGAAACATTTGGGTTCATTTTGACAAGATTTTTTCCAACAGGGAGAGCAATTAACTTTTGCTAATAATTTGATTCCTCTTTCATAGAGATCAATCTCCTGAGGACAACTTAAACCAAACCACGCGATTGCAGGTTTCTCCAAAGCAATTGCCATGTGTAGCCCTAGAGAATCTCCAGAAAAAACAACATCGCTAACAGCCATCCATAAAATCCCTCGTCGCAATCCTTCCTGAGTAGGAGTAAAAAAGACTCCTTCATCACGCTCAAAACTTTTTTTCATGATGATATTTCTCTCCGTATCTTCTTTACCACCTAAAAGCAAAACTGCGTGCTGAGGAAATTTTTTTCTCCACATGGAAATCAGTTCAATAGATTTTTCAACGGTAAACTTTTTATAAGGAAAAAGCATAGAACACCCCGTATTAAAACCGATTGTTCCCTGAAATTTTGTTCCTATTTTTTTTCTTTGCTCTGCGACCCATTTTTTTTCTTCTGCTGATAAATAAATAAGGTAGGGATCCCTTTGCCACTGAAGGACAAGCGTTTCCGTCAATTGTTGAGTCTCTGGTTTTTGATTCGTAAAAAACTTTAGCTGATCATCTAAACCTACTTCATATTGATACTGTGCTTCATCATTTAACGGAATTATTCTTCCATTATCATCAATTCCAAAGCCTAATTTTTTTTCAGCTTTTATTTTTTGTGCCCACCCACCTGCTGAAATAGATTTATCCGTAGCCAAAAGAATATCAAACTTCAAATAATCTAAAGTTCCTTCATGTAAAGCATCTAAAGGAATCAAACGATCTATCTTTGGATTATTTTCAAAAAAAGGAAAATTCATTGGCAGCGTAATCCAAGAAATTTCAGCGTGGGGATATTTTCGCCTAATCGGTTCTAAAATACAGGTCGCTCTTAAAACAGAGCCCATCGCTTCGAGACTAAGAATAGCAATCCGTTCTGCGATTTTATCGTAATCAGTACACCCCCCACACGCTCTTTTAAACTGACAAGGTTTATATCCTGAAAAAAATCGACAATCGTAATTATATTTCTTTATCATTTAAACTCTGTAAAATAGAAATTATGTCCCATAAAACACGAGAAATAAAAATTAACATTATTCGACCTTCCAGTCGAGAACATCCTAATCTCCTAGATTCTAGTATCGACTTTTTATCTCAAAAGGGATTTCAAATAAAATATCATGAAACTCCAACTGATCCAACTTGGCCCTGCACTGCGTCATCAATCCAAAACCGAAAAAAACAACTTGAAAAAGCGTTGCTGGACAAAAAAACCAATATTATTTTAGCAGCTCGCGGAGGTTACGGGGCAAGTGATCTTTTGCCGCTCCTTAATTGGAAAAAACTAAAAACCGCAAAAGAAAAATTGCTCGTCGGTTTTTCTGATATTTCAGCACTGCATTCCGCACTTTATACGAAACTATCTTGGCGAGGTCTCCACGCTCCGATGCCCGCATCGGAATTATGGAATGTGGAAAAACCAGATTCTTCTATTCTACAAACTTTAGATATTTTAAGAGGAAAAAATATCACTCCCCAACTTCCTCTTGAATTAATCCATTCAGGTAAAAGCAAAAAAAAATCTATTTCAGGAAAATTATTTGGTGGATGTTTTTCTGTCTTAACCAATCTTATTGGGACACCTTTTTTTCCTCGCTCCCTAAAAAATCACATCGTATTTCTTGAAGACATTCAAGAAACTCCAGGGCGACTCATGCGATTCTTAAATCAGTGGGATCAAAGCGGGGCACTTCGAGGAATTTCCGCTCTTATTCTTGGACGCTTTGTTAAAATGGGCGATGACTCTAAAAAAGAAGAATTATGGATTCATGAGGTAGGCCAACGCTTTTTAGATTTTCCTATTTATCGAACACATTCTATCGGTCACATCGCAAATAATATTCCTATGATGATCGGTGTTGAAGCAACGATCGAACAAAACTTTTTGAGGTATCAATTTCCATGACACATCACATCAATGAAAAAAAAATTGTACGCTTAAGTGCATCTCAATTATCTCAAATTAAAAATATTTATTTCATGGGTATTGGCGGAACGGGAATGTCTGCTGCTGCTGGACTCGCAAAAAAAATGGGGTTTTCTGTGACAGGAAGTGACATTCCACTTTATCCCCCCACATCAACTATCTTAGAAAATGCTAATATCCATTATCGTTCTCCATATGATCGAATTAGTTTAGCTAAACAACGCATAGATGCTGTTGTTGTAGCAAATGCCTTATCGAGGGGTCATAAAGAACTCGAATCCGCAATAGAAAATGAAATTCCACTAACCTCATTTCCAGAACTTTTAGAATTCACGGCTCTCACAGAAAAACACAGCGTCGTTATTAGTGGAACACACGGAAAAACGACAACAACAACTCTTTTCAGTTACTTAATGCAAGAATTGAGGGAAAACCCAAGTTATCTCATTGGAGGACAACCTCACGATCTTTCATCTTCATATGAATATAATTCCGAAGGAAAATTTTTTATTATCGAAGGCGATGAATACGACACTATTTTCTTTGATAAAGAATCAAAATTTTTACACTATCGCCCTAAGTGGTTGGTCATCAATAATCTCGAATTTGATCACGCAGATATTTTTGCTGATTTATCTGCGATCAAAAAAATGTTTGCAAAGCTTTGTCATCTTGTAGAACAAAAAGAAAATATTTTAGCCAATGCCGATGATCCTGAAGTTTATTCCCTTATCGTTGAATTAGGATTAGAAAAAAAAATCACCTGGGTCTCTCCACTCGGAAAAAGTAATCTCGCGAAATTTCGTCTGCTTGATTACTCCATTGATCCTGAAAAAAAATGGCACGGAATATTTCAATTGGGGGGTCTGCAAAAATTTGCAATCGAAACTCATCTGACAGGAAAACATAACCTTGGAAATATTTTACAAGTTCTAACTTGCCTCTATTTAATGAATGAAAAAAAAGAATTATTTCAGTCATTGGATTTAAAAAAATGCCAATCTATCCTCAAAAATTTTCGTGGTGTTAAACGCAGGATGGATTTACTCGGAGAAAAAAACGATATTGCCATTTATGAAGATTTTGCTCACCATCCCACTGCAATCCGAGAAGTAATTTTAGGAATACGTTCCTCTTTTCCCAACAAAAGAATCCTCGTCGCTTTTGAACCTAAAAATGCCACGGCTCGAAGAAATGTCTTACTATCTGATTTTGCTCATGCGTTATCACATGCTGATTTAGTTTTTATTGGACCCTCACCAATTGATCAACGTATCGTAGAAAATAAACGCATGGATACGCAGCAAATGCAAAATGCGATAGGAAATAAAGCCACTTCTTTTACAAGTAACGAAAATCTTTTAGAAGCTATTAAAAAAGACCTACAAAAAAATGATCTCGTTATTTTTATGAGTTCAGGAAGTTTTTCGGGTGTCCAGTATCAATTGGCTCATTGGTTAATTTCATAATCCCCTGGCCATTTCCACAATTTCATCTGCCGTATGATTTTTAAAATAAAGGTTTTTATCACTCTCAGGATCTTTTTTCTTTTCTTCAGCAACTTTGAGTAGTGCAAACTTTGCACCATCAACTGCTTTTTTCTTTAGTTCAAGGAGACTATTAAATTTATCAATTAATTTTAAATACCGATAGGCACAAGCGTGATAAATTTCTTGCTTACAATAAAACTCTGCGACGAAAAGATAGCTTTCACCAATTCTTTTTTTTCCTTCTTCTAAAAGAGGTCGAGCTGTTTTTGCATAAGAGCTTTCAGGTAATTTAGCTACCAATTTTTCCCATTCTGAAACAGCTTTTTCTGTATACTCCTGTTCTCGATCAGGTGCATCGGGAGCTTCTTTCCAGTAACAGTCCCCCACACGATACATCGCAAAATCAAGTTGAGCATGATTTGGGTGAAGCTTTACAAATTGTTCATAGCTCGCTGCTGCTTCCGCATAATGATCCAATTCGTAATGTGAATTAGCAATTAAAAGTTCTGCTTCCACAGCAAATTGGCTATAAGGAAAACGTGATTTAAATTCTCCCAATCTTTTTAATGCTTGTTCATAATTGCGATCTTCATACGGTTCTTTTGCAATTCCAAAAGATTTTTGTGGATCGGATGGATCGAATTCTTTTTCAACACATGTAAAGAGAATAAAGATTAATGAAATAGAAGAGGAAAATCTGATAATTTTATATTTTGTTAATTTTTGTTTCATGAGAATCAACTTCACCAAAAATGTAAATTACCGATATCTTAAACTAGGATGAGCCACTTTTTCAACATATTCCTCGAATCATGCTTAGAACCTTGGCGAAGATGGGTGCAAAAACATCCTTTTTTTCATAAGCCGCACCGCATTTTTATAATCGCCATTTTTCTTTCTTTTTTCATGCATGGCCTAAGTTATATTAAATTACAAATTCTTTCTTGGCAAAGATTGCAAGAAGAGTTGCTCGCACGCGAGAATGAAAAAAATAAAATTAAAATCGTACTCAAAGATTCCAATTTTCGAGGTCAAAAAATTTTAGAAACACCCTTAGAGAAAACAGAACCCCCATCCCCTGATAAAAATATTTATCAAGGAGC
>CAZFSQ010000028.1:0-11655 GCA_964521975.1 uncultured Oligoflexales bacterium
GTCATGGATGATTTAGAAGTCGGAGCACATTTAGGAATGAATTCTAAAAAAGTTGGGACCTCTGATCCTGATACAAACAATAAATATGGTGTTCATGGAACATATTATTTGCCTGTTGGATCAAATATGGTGGAGCTTGCTGGAATGTTTTCTATGACGGGATCAAAAGCTACATCAACAGTTGAATCCGTTACTGCAAAACTTGATACAAGCGGAACTAGCATGTGGTTTGGTGCAAATTATATTTGCAACCATGGCAAGAATTTAGCATTTGCAACTGGTTTAGGTTATACAATGGATTCTTCTTCTACAAAAGCAACTGTTGCTAGTGTTACTGGTGATGCAACAAAAACTAAAGCAGGTGGTTTTTCAATTAACATCGCTAATATCAGAGTAGTTGTTGACTAAATTTTAGTTTAGAAATTTTTTAATTTCAAAAAACCCAAGAAACATTTTTTCTTGGGTTTTTTATTTTTAAAGCGGCATTTTTTGCCTCGTGACTCCGCAAAGAACCATTGTCAAAATGGTAATATGAATATCTCTGGCATTATTGGAATTTCGGGCATTGTCTATGCTCTGCGTTGGGTACTCACCGCAGACCATTCCCACGGTTTTGGTGGTTATATGGATATGAATGCCATTGTGCTTTTAGGAATTATGCCTCCGAGTGTTATGCTTTTATCGCATTCGATGGGGGATTTTTTTACGGGTTTTTCCACCTTGATGCGTGCGACTTTTAGTCAGCAACAAAAACATCAACGGCATGTGATCGACACATTAACCAGAGCTTCAGGACTTATTCGTGCTGAAGGGATGGGGTCGCTCATGAAAATACGAAATCAAATTAAGTATGAATTACTTCAAGATGGAATTTCTCTCATTATTAATGATTTCACTCCCGAAGAAATCAGACATAATCTTCAAGCAAAAATAACTTCTAAACAAAGTAAATTGGGATCGGCGTGTTCTATGTTTGAAAACATGTCGAAGATGTGTCCAGGGATAGGGATGATCGGGACATTAATTGGTTTAATTGCCATGCTAAGCAATATGTCAGACCCTGATAAACTTGGATCAGGGATGGCTCTTGCGATGATTACCACGCTCTATGGTTTGTCTCTTGGTACTCTTTTCTATGGTCCTTTCGGTGAGAAGGTAGGTATCGAAGCAGAAAAAATTTTAGAACTTGATCTGATGGTTTTAGAAGGTGTGCTTATGCTTAAAGGTAAAAAATCAAGTATTCATCTTAAAGATATTGTAAAAACATATGGTTCGCATGGCAAGGGCAATCAAGCTCCTGGTGGGAAACCGCAACGGCAGGGGGCTTAATTTCATATGAGTGATGATGGTTTTCTCAACGCAAAGAAAGTAAAAAAATCAGAAGAACTTTGGCTTATGTCTTTTTCTGATCTTTCTCTTATTTTAATTTCATTTTTTATTTTACAATTGTCGTATTCGTCAGTGGATAAAAAAAAATATGATAACGTCAAAACTAATATTGAAAAAGAAGTAAAACCCAATGAAAAAATTCCTCCTGGTCAACCCAAAAATCTTGAAGAACTTTCCAAATGGGTTGAAACGGAAATTAAAAAATCAAAACTCGAACAATATACAGATGTAAAATTTGATGCAGACGGTCTCAAGGTCGAGTTCAAAGATAAACTTTTATTTTCTCCTGGTTCCGCAGCACCTAATCCAGAGTATAAAACTACGGTTGAAAAAGTTTTGCGAGTGATTGCTCGTGCTCCTGATCGCTATAAAGTAAGGATTGAAGGTCACACGGATGATACCCCCCTTCTAGGGGGGCAATTTAAATCCAATTGGCAATTAAGTGCGGCGAGAGGAATTTCACTCTTAAATTCTTTTGAAGCGATTGGACGTAAAGATTCTCGCATGGAAGTGATTGCACTTGCTCACACGCAACCGAAAGTTCCTATCGCCAAATTATCAGGAAAATCTTTACAAGATGCTCGTTCGGCGAATCGAAGAGTGGTTATTAGGGTTGAGTAATTTTTTTATTTTTCATCGCTTTAAGATAAGCAATAATATTCTTAATCGCATGTTTGTCGCTCTCATTTAATTTTGTAAAATTTGGCATCTTACTTTTAGCTCGAACAGATTCAGGATTTTCAATCCATTTTGTAAGAACTTTATGATCGAAATATTCTGTTACATTATATGGAATATTTAATTCAGGCCCCATATCTCCACCTTGAGAATTAATTTTATGACATTTAAGACAATGGGTTCTAAATAATTTAAAACCTTCTGCCACCTTTTTATTTTCCAAATCTTTTGCGAGGGGAACAATATTTGGATATTTTTTTTCAAAAGAAACAATGTCGATCGTAACTACTTGGTAAGCCCAGTTAGCTTCATCAATATCATGATTATTTTTTTCTGCTTGTTCTGGCCATACGACATAATAAGGCCCAAGTGGAACCTTACCTTTCTTTTCATGTTGAAAAGAAAAATCTTTACCATCCGAGCGAGCAAATGCGAGGTAAGGTTTTTGATTTAAAATCGCTTGAAGTGAAATGGAAGGTTGATACCCGTCAGCACAGGTAAACATAATTTCATCAGTTTCAAGCCATTTGCTTTCATAAACAGTTTTTAAAATTTCTACGAGTGGAAATGCTTTGTAGGAAACTTCAGCTTTAATTTCGTGATCAAAAACTTTGAGGTCTTCAATTTTAAATTTTTTTTCTAACTCAGAATGAGAAAAAGAGGAGATCAGCTCTCCTCCTCTCAAAACTTTAAAATTTGATTGAGCAAAAATTGACGGATGAAATAAAAATAAAATAGATAAAATTAGTTTGTACTTTTGCATTAGATTTGTCCTCAAATTTATAAACCACGGAACTCTGTCATGCCCAACGACTCGCGAAGCGAGGAGTGCCTGGGCATCTTTTTAAATTTAAAATATCAAGGGCATTCTTACAAGTCTTATGTTGAAAAATTTTAACGATGAAACATGCTATCTTCATCTTTTTAAGTTTGAATCAAAATGTAGTTTTTAATTTTTTAAAGAAAGAAAAGATGCCCAGGCACTCCTCGCTTCGCGAGTCGTTGGGCATGACAGAGGTGTTCTTGGATTTTAACATTTAAGAACAGATGCTAACTAAAATTCCCCACCTTAGCAAATGTTTGATCTTGAATTGTTTTTGAGAATTCAATTTCTTTAACATTACAGAGCTGCTCCATCACCATTCTCTCAAATGTTGCAACAGTAAATAGACTTGGGATCTCTCTTACGGAGATTCCCTCGCGGATTTCGTCAGCAGAAATTTCCGGCATAAGTTTCTTTAAGTTGCTGGCTCCCATTTCTGATAAGCGTCCTTTTGGAGCAAATTCTTCTTCGCTAAGACCAGCTCTTGCTTTTTTTTCGATGTCGCCTTTTGGCATTTTAATCAAAAATTCTTTTTCTAGGCGGAACATAATATCGAGAAAGTCGATACTCTCTGCCCCAAGGTCTCGCATCAAATTAGAATCGCGAGTGACTTCTTCCACATCAACATATAATGCGTCAGCAATAGCGTGTTGAATTTTTTCAAAATGATTGTTTTGCATAGTTTTCTCCTTCTAAAAAAAATAAAAAATTAAAAAAGGTGCAAAAATGTTTTCACATTTCGTGCCAAGTTTTTAAAAAATCTATTTTCTCGATATTATTGGATAAATTTTTTTATAAAATTTTTATCTGCCAAAAATGGCAGATATTATTTAGAAGTAGTTCTTAAGTAACTGCCAATAATGTCATAAAATTATTCATACTTCGGATTTGGATATTCTCCAGCTTTACACACAGGTGGTGTTGGTTGTTGCACAGATTCAACGACTTTTGATTTGATGTTTGCTTTAAATACTTTGCCACCAATATCAATTTCAAAATCCATTTCGTAAGGATCTCCAGCCTTTTTAGGTCTTGTTTTAAAGGTTATTTTTCCTTTATTATTTAATGACTGTGGATTGCCAGAATAAATAACAGTTCCTGCGTTCATGTCTTTCATAAAATCACCAGCTAGTTCGTAGGAATCTTTGGTAGGAAAACCTTTGCTGTCTTTTCCTTCACCCAATAATGAAATAGTTAAGTTTTTTCCTGATACAGCAGAACCGCTATTTTTACAATCGCCTTCGCATTTTTTACACTCATAGCTTTTAATTTTTTTAAACATCTCTTCATAATTTTCAAAATTGAAAATATAAAAAGGTAAGATATCCGTTCCCGCACTAACTAAAGCATATGCGGATTTAGCTTCAAATTCTTTGCTTAAATCATTTTTTTCAACTTTTACTGTGCCTAGTAAGGTTCCGCCGCCGCCGCTTCCACCATCACTTCCACCATCACTTCCACCATCACTTCCACCATCGCTTCCGCCATCGCTTCCATCATCACTTCCATCATTTGTCTGTGAAGCATCTAAACATCCAGCGGCATTATTCTCTGTTAAAGAAAAATAACTATTGGTCCAATTTTCAGTTTCCTCTGCTTTTTTAGGAATGCTTGGATGTTGGGATTCTTCATCCCCAGATGATGAACCGCTGCCATCAACACTTGAATTTTCCGATGTATTAGAACAGTTGCTTGCAGTTAAATCAGAACTTTCTTTCTTCTTCTTTTTTTTAACTGCAACACCATCACAATTTGAAATGAAAAATATTGTTATTAAAAGATAATATACTTTCGACATAAACCCTCCCCAGAAGTTTAACAAAATACCCAATTAAACTTCTCGGCGAGGATTTAAAAAACTTTAGAAAAAATTAAGGGGCCTTATAAAAGTAAAGAGTTTTAGCTGGTACAGCTAAATGAATGGTGGTTTCTGGACCTGTGGTCGCTCTCAGAGTTATCCCAGAATAAGTAATTGCCATATTGATATCATCTTTAGCATTGGGTGAAGTTTCAAATTTAGGCGTTAATGTTAGAGTGTTTCCACTAATAGAGACATCTACTGTCTCGGCTTCTTCATTTCCTGTTTCATTCGTTTTTAAAGTCGCTGTAACAGCACCCGCTAATGTTGCTACGATATTATCTTTTGTTTTAGGGACAATTTCAAAGGGTCGGTTGAAATATAGTTTTAAGACACCATCCCCTGCCAAAGTTTTAAATGTGTCCGATGATGATAGTAAAACAAGCGATGGAGTTTGATATTTTAAATCAACATAATATTGATAAGGATCACTTGAGGCAGGAGTAGAACTATTGTTGGCAAGACCCAAAGTAAATGTTCCTTTGGCACTATACATGTCTTTACCTGTGTCAGGAGCTAAAACTAAATAATCATAAATAGCTCCAAGAACGAGAACATCTTTTGAGATCGTCACATTACCTGAAGCATCGGAAACATTAGCAAGGGGAATAAGTCGCTCCGATTTAGGCTGTAAAAAAGAACCCGAATCTAAATAATTCGTTCCTTTGGGTTTGATTTGTACGAGAGCGTTTTCAACGGGAACACCATTGCTTAAAACAGTAAAGACAAAATCTTGTGTGCTCGTAGCTTTTTGATAAAGGCGAATATTGGCGATATGAGTAGGATAGGGAATATCAAGATCAAGAGTTGCTTGAGGAGAATCTGATGTGACGGTGTTATCAACCATCACTTCGCCATAAAAAGGTAAATAACTATCAAGCCACACATGAACATCCCAAGTTTCATTTGCCGGAAATCCGCAAAGAGCATATTCACCAAATAGATTTTCATTCTCAGTAGAAATCACAGTCCCTTGAATTAAATGATCTCGCCAGCGGACAAAAACCCCTTGCGAAGAAGTACCTGTGGGTAATTTAATGCGATGACCGGTGATTCCATTCATGACGACACCTTGAATGCAGGCTGTGTTTTTATCATATTTTATTTCATCGCTAGCTCCGCCTCCGCCACTCGCATTTTCTTTTTTACTACAAAATGTTAAAGGAAAAAGTAGTAGACAAGCTTTAAGTAAATTCATTCTCATGATTAAATCCCCTCTCAAAAAAGGTTGGTTCAAGCAGTTAGATTATAAGGATTGTCCTTTAATATCAAATAAATTCTCACATCTTAATTTTAATAGAATTAGCTGTTTAACAAATTTAATTAAGTTTTAACCCTAATTTACCGATAAGCAAGATGAACATTCTCAAAAACTTTACTGGAGATATTTTATGAAATTTGTCTTTCTTTTATTTTTATCTCTTATTTATTCATGTACGAATTCACGTCAACCGACACCAAGTTCTTCGCCAAGTCCACGACCGACAGGGTATGGAGCCTATGATCGAAGTAATTCAGCTTATAACAATCGCGGTCTAGGTAGCACAGGTGGTTTTGACTCAACAAGAAGTTGGGATTCAACTGATCCTGATTATTCTTCAAGATATTTGAATCGTAATAATAATTTAAATTCAGGTTTTGATTATCCCAATAATAGTTTTGGTGGAGGTACAAGCAGTTTTGGTGGCGGCACGAGCGGTATAGGAAATTTATTAGGTGGTTTAGGAAATGGAAGTAGAAATAATAGTTTTACTTATCCTAATAATAATGGAATTGGAGGAGGAGGGAGTTTTAACAATACGAACCCTTCAAATCCATCCAATCCATTTTCGCGACCTAATAACAACAACCCATCGAATCCAAGTAACCCCAATACAAATCCTTCTAATCCTAGCAACCCTCGCCCAGCAGACCCTAAGACAACCCACGTCACATTTACAATGGAGGGTGATGGCCGCGTGAAAGCAACTTTTAATAATGAGATTAAATCTAAAGTTTCAGAAGTTGAATATCGCTACACACAATTGACCGATGCAAAATCAACGGATGATATTCAAGGAAAAATTTTAATTCCGTGGAAACCGATCGTTCAAATGCGTTTAAAAATAATGAACACACCCAAAACGATTACATGTTCGATGGAAAAGCAAACGATGTATGTTCGTGATCTAGGACAGTCAGGAGAGTTAGTATGTTTACAATAAAAAAATCAAAAAATATCTTCATTCTTGCAGTTTTATTTTCATTGTTCTATGGGTGTAAAAAATCCTCTCTCCAAAATAATAATTCTGGTTTATTAGGTGATGATTATATTATCAACCGTGGTGAAGAATTTTTAGCCAAAGTTTCTTATGTTGCTCAAAATGCTCAGATGGCAATTACGTTTGATAAAAAACCTTCGAGCAAGATTGCCAAAGAAAAAGAAACCTTAAGATTTATTTCTTTCGGATTACAAAAGGATTCTTTCCAAAAAGTTTCGATGACGGAAAGTGGCTCTGTTGTGCTAGATGTTGGAAATTTACCGCGAGTGAATTTACAGGTTCATGAGTGGGCTTGTATGAGCGAGAATGCCCCACTGTTAAATGGTTTCTCTGGGCGATGCGTCAATTTTAGAGATCAGTGTACTTCTGAAGAGGGTACTATTTCCGGTGATACTGGAAACGCTTGTACATGTAAAAATAAAACAGTAGTAAATTATAAAGATTTTTTTGAGAAAAATTTATTTTTTAATAAAAGTATTTGTGAAAACTCAGGATCATTTACCGACGATTTTTCACGAGTCAAATTTAAACGAGCGTGTGACATTGCAGGTGGTACAATTGATACAGCAGGTAATTTACGATGTAGCTGTGGAGAAAATTCTGCGGTCTATATAGATGCAAAATCTCTGCAACTCGAATTGTTTCAAACGGTTTGTAATTTATCTCCTGAGAAAGTTAAAAAAATCAGTGATGAATGGAAAAATATGGACAATCTCGGTGGAGATATTGGCCTTAAATCAAATTTAACGATTTGTTTAGAGAGAGGAAAAGTAGAGGGGAATTCTTTTTGCCGCTGTGAAGGTGGTTTAGTGTTGCCTCTCAATATACCATTGCAAGATTTTCAAAAACAGTGTGTGGGTTCGGGAAAAATTTCTTCTAATGCGGCGAGTGATAATGCATTATTTTTTGAATCGAGAAAAGAATTTTTAACGACAGTAGAAAAAATAAAATGTGATGATTATAACTTTTTTAGTTACGTGTGCGGAAGTTATGACTTTAATTATTATTGGGATTTTGATTCTGTGAAGGGTACGTGTAATGTCAATGCAACACAGATTAAGTTTGAAGAATTTAAAAAATTCTGTCTTGCGAATGCGAAACCTGAAAATAATAATACTAAACCGCAATCATCAACCTCTTCTGATTCCAATGATATTCGCAACTGGTTTCCTGCGACATATAAGTGGTTTGATGTTTTATTGGTACAAGAATATCGAAATAGCGATATGTGTGAGACGGATGATGCTTTTAAATATGCCTGTGAGTCAAGTCGAGGTGGTTTACAAGAAGATTATTTAACTTGTTTTGGTGAAAATAATCAGCAACTACCACGAAACGAATTTATTGATTATTGTAAGGCATTAAGTAAGTAAATTTAGGTAGCTTGACAATACTCCATAAATCGACGAGAATTATGGAGTATGTTCCAAAGACTAAAAAAACCTTTATTATCAAATAGTTTTTTCTTGTTCGGAGCACGAGGAACAGGAAAAACCACGCTTGCTTAAGCAAATTTTTGAACAAAAAAAATCATTAAGATTTGATCTGTTAAATCCTGAATTAGAAGAAAAGTTTGCTCTTAAACCAAATTTATTTAAAGAAGAAATTCTCGCGATAAAAAATGAGATTGAATGGGTCGTTGTTGATGAAGTTCAACGATCACCCAAACTTTTAGATCTTATTCACATGATGATTGAAGAAGATAAAATTAAATTTGCAATTACGGGTTCAAGTGCAAGAAAATTGCGACGCGGCGGAGCGAATCTTTTAGCAGGGAGAGCTTTTTTAAATTATATTTTTCCTCTAACTCATCTTGAGTTGAAAGAAAATTTTGATTTAAAAGAAATATTGACATGGGGATCGCTCCCTAAAATTTTTAGCTTAAATTCTTCTCAAGAAAAAGAGCAGTATCTTAAAAGTTATGTAGTGACTTTTATTCAAGAAGAAATAAAGGCTGAGCAAGTTGTGAGGCGACTGGATCCTTTTAGAAGATTTTTAGAGGTTGCAGCTCAAGCTCATGCTCAAATTGTGAATTATTCAAATATTGCCAATGATGTCGGAGTAGATATTAAAACTGTGCAAACTTATTTTCAAATTCTTGATGATACGATGATTGGTTTTTACTTAGAGCCTTTTCACACTTCTGTCAGAAAGGCGATGAGTCGCAAACCCAAATTTTATTTTTTTGATTTAGGTGTGCAAAGAACTCTTGCTCAGCAGATTAAAATGATACCAGAGCAAAGTTCCATTCCCTTTGGAATTCTCTTTGAGTCATTTTTTATTTTAGAATGTGTACGATTGAATGAGTATTATCAAACCTATTTTCAATTTTATTACTTGAGAACAAAAGATGATGCGGAAATTGATCTTATTATTAAGCGTCCTGGAAAAAAAAATATTTTAATTGAAATCAAATCAGGAAAAAATGTTTCGTTGGAACAAGTAAAAAAATTTTCTCGACTTGCCTTAGATATTAAAGATTCGGAATGTTTCATTGCATCTAACGAAGAATATGAAAGGTTAGTTGAGGGGATATGTGTTATTCCTTGGCGTAAAGCAATACAGAGAATTTTTACTTCAAAATTCTTGCAAGACAATTAACCACATTCATATCTTTACAGAATAGAGAGGATGAAACTAAAAGCACGACACTGCTTCCACCGAAAGCAGGGAAAAGCCAAAAGCTCATCTGATCATTCCGTTCTTGCGGGTTTAAAGAAATTAAACTCTTATCAAAATTAGTAACACCTGTTAAATCGGGGGGAATAAATTGATTTTCAATCGTGGGATCATTCGGTCGATTGCGTTCAAGAAATTTTCCATCCTTAGTTTTAGAAAATTGCCAAAGATTCATCACCATATCTAATTCGACGCTTGGTTTGGGCATCACCGTTCTTTTCATACCACGCTGTTCTGAAAAAGCAGCAGCTTGATAAATGAGTGATCCCATGGTCCCTGGATGATTTCCTTGAGAGCCAAAAAATAAAATTTCACTGGTGGGGATTTCTCCTTGATAGTCCATTCGCATGATAAGAAATTTTGGATTACCAAAAGTGGAGGAGGCTAAAAAAACTTGACTGTTACTTTGTTCAATTTCTTGAACCAAATGTTCACTTAATAATTCTGGATTGAGTCCATAAGTAAAATCCATTTTTTGTAAATCGGTCATCAAATTTTTTAGATCTTTGTGACTTAAAACTTCGATGGCCCCAGATTTTCTTTTTAATGTTTCACATGAATAGGAATAAATATGTAACGCTTGAAAAAAAAGAAAAACCATTAAAATTTTATTTAATATATTCAAAGAGCCTTCCTTTCTCACATTTTCCTTTTTGGCATAATGCTTGATGAGCAGTGAGATAAACCAATTTAATAATCTCTTCAGTTGTTGCACTACGTTGTAGTACATGAGCAGGTTTTTTAACCGCCGTTAAAATGGGACCGATGGGAATAGCATCCGCCAGGTGAGTTAAAAGACGATATGCAATATTAGAAGAATTTAAATCCGGGAAAATTAAAATGTTGGCTTCGCCTCGTAATCGACAAAATGGATATTCTTCTTTTTGAATATCTTTTCTGAGTGCAACATCGGCTTGCATCTCACCATCAATTTTTAAATCGGGTCTTTTTTGGTGAGCAATTTCGACAGCGTCGCTCACTCTTTTGGCGAGTGGATGTTTTGCAGAGCCGAAACTGGAAAAACTTAAAAAGGCCATTCTCAAAGTCTCATCCGTATAGGTGCTGGCAAAATCGGCCACACTGATTCCGATATTCGCTAAAGTTTTAGCGTCAGGATCAACATTGACCGTGCAGTCGGCAAGAAAATAAAGTTTATTCTTAATGACCATCATATAAATTCCGGCGAGAGTTTGTTCTGGATGTGTTCCAATAATTTCTAAAATGGGTTTGGCTCCTTGAGCATAATGTTCCCCCACGCCTGTGACCATGCCATCGACCAGACCTTCATGTAGCATAAGAGTTGCAAAATAATTGGTGCTCCTGACTTGATACTGAGCACTCTTGCGACTCACGCCACGACGCTGTCGCGATTCAAAAAATAAATCGGTGAATTTTTCACTCAAATCAGAATGAAGTGGGTCCACAATTTCACAGCGTTCTAAAACCCAACTGAGTCCGAGTTCATTTGCTTTTTGAGCGATCTCATCTTTGGCTCCCAATAGAACTAAATCAATTAATTTTTCATCGAGAATTTGTGCGGCTGCTCGAATGATTCTTGGGTCAGAAGCATGAGGGATAGCAATTTTTTGTGTGGGGGTATTATCTTTTTTAGAAAATATAATTTGTCTTTTTAAAGCCCCCATCATGCGTTTTGATGGTCCAAGAATTTTTTCGATTTGTTCGCGATACTGTTGAATGTCAATTGTGCGACGAGCGACTCCTGATTTCATAGCCGCTTCAGCAACGGCGGGGGCAACCCATGTGAGCACTCGTGGGTCAACAGGTTTGGGGATTAAATAATCTTTACCAAATTGGATGTTTGATTTTTTATAAACGCGAGAGACTTCTTCAGGAACATCTTCTTTGGCAAGTTTAGCAATAGCTCGCACAGCAGCAAGTTTCATCTCTTCATTAATTGTTTTTGCACGCACATCAAGTGCTCCGCGAAAAATAAATGGAAACCCCAA
>CAZFSQ010000029.1:0-11633 GCA_964521975.1 uncultured Oligoflexales bacterium
TTTATCCACTTGGCAAAAAGGCGAACAAAAGTATCTTAATGAAAAAATTTTATAAAGATCACTCTTTTAAACATTTACTTAAAACCCCCATTGAAAAAATTCCGTTTATTGTTTTTGATATTGAAACGACAGGAGGAAATCCCGATCGCAATAAAATTACTGAAATTTCAGCAATAAAATTTTCCAGCGGACAAGTGCAAGAACATTTTTATTCGCTCGTGAATCCAGAAATGTTTATCCCCCCTATTGTTAGAAGAATTACTGGAATAGATAATAAATT
Source organism: uncultured Oligoflexales bacterium (assembly GCA_964521975.1). Classification (GTDB taxonomy): domain Bacteria; phylum Bdellovibrionota_B; class Oligoflexia; order Oligoflexales; family CAZFSQ01; genus CAZFSQ01. Next base: position 281 of record CAZFSQ010000029.1, read on the forward strand.
GGTTAAAGATGCTCCAACAGTTGAAGAGGTCTTTCCCAAATTTTATAAATTTATTTATGGTGGAGTGCTCGTCAGTCATAATGCTCAGGGCGATTTGAAATTTTTACGCCATTTTTCTCAAGTTTGTTGTAAAAAAATATTGAGTAATTATTTTTTATGTACGCATATCTTGATTGAAAAACTTTATCCTGAAATTGAAAAAAAATCTCTGCAAGAGGTAGGTAAATATTTTAATCTCAGCTTTGGGGATCTTCACCGTGCGGAGGCAGATGCTCTTTTAACATTAGAGACGTTTAAAAAAATTTTACTGCGACTTGATCATCTAATGAAATTAGAAGAGGTTTTGCGGTTACAAGGTGATTTTGATAGTTTGCTTAATTTAGGCCCAAAAATCCCTAAATCTGAAATTAGAAATATGGCAAAAGGGTCCGGAGTCATAAAATTTTATGATAGCAAGAAAAAAATTTCTCTCGTTTCGTCTATTCAACATCCAATAGAAAATTTACAAAAAATTTTTAATCCAGGAAAAATTTCTAAAAAAATTATCCGCCTCATTTTTAATGCCGAGCATTATGACTTTCAAGAAACCGGATCGTTTTTTGAAGCGATGCTTTTAGAGAATAAACTATTGATGGATCATCATATTATTCTTGATACTTTTTCAGAGCTTCATCAATGGCATTTTATGGGGATAAGGCTTGGGTATCAGCATCAAAAATTTTATTTAAGCATGGGACATTTTGAGGCTGGCTTTTATGGTTTTTGGGGACCGGTTAGAGATAGAAAAAAGTGGCAGGAAATTACGGATGAACTTAATCGTATGTTGGTGGAATTAAAATTTACATTTGAAAACTGTGAAGACGTTTATGAATTAATGGGGGTAATCTTTTTAGATCAACGAGAACATTATTTTAAAGCATTGGAGAAAAAAACAAAAAGTTGGTTGCGATTTTTACAAAGAGACAAAAATAACATAAGAAAGAAAATTCTTCATAAAAAGAACAAAATGTTGGATTTGAAAATATCAAATTTGTTACATGATGTATTGAAACTTCAAGGAAAGATTTCTATTTATGAGAAAAACCAACAAAATTATGCAAATTATTTTTTTGAAAATATTTTCCAGATTGAGAAATTAAAAAATGAACACAATCAAAATACAGAAGTTAAATGGAATCAAAAAATAAATATTTCAAAATTAATGAATTTAAAAAAAGAGGAAGCACGACTAGCCAGAGTGATTTTATGGGAAGTTGGAAAAATAATTTAAATCCCTACAAACTGATATCCTTTTCCTCTCACGCTCTTAATCCGTTGTGGGTTTGAGGTATCTTCTTCAATGTGTTTTCTTAGACGCATAACTAGATTATCTATACTACGTAGCTCAAAGTTTTCTTCACTTTTACCGATTACGCTCATTAAAAATTCACGGGTTAAAACTTTTCCTTTGTTTTTTAAAAATAATGATAGTAATTCAGATTCAAAAGGAGTCAATTTTTTAGTTCCTTGAGGAGTTTGTAATTCATAGCTATGATGGTCTAAAATAAAATTATCAAATTGATACAAATTATCATCGTAAGTTTTTTTTCTGACGAGTAATCTTTTGACGCGTAACAAAAATTCTTCAAGTGAAAATGGTTTGGTTAAATAATCATCCGCTCCCAGTTTCAATCCACGAATTCGATCTTCTTCAAGGGAGCGTGCGGTCAAAAAGATAACAGGAACATCTTCGTCTATTTTTCGGAGAGTTTCCATAACGTGGAAACCGCTTTTTTCTGGCAGCATAACATCTAAAATAACGAGATCAAAGGGTCCAAGCTTTTTAAAAGCCTCTATAGCCAAACCACCATTGCTGATAGTTGCTACGGAATATCCTTCGTGTTGCAAGTTATATTGCAGCATAAAAGATAAATGAGGTTCGTCTTCAACTAATAAAATTTTATTTTTCATATCTATGATTCCACCATCGTTTTAATGGGTACTTTAATATGGATGATCGTTCCTGCTTTATCTTGTTTAGGTTCCATCCAAACATAACCGCCTAAACTTTCGACCAATGATTTAACGATAAATAATCCGACACCTGTTCCTGAAATTGCTTTGGTATGAGTTAATTTACCACGATAAAACATAGAAAAATTTTTTTTGCACTCTCGTTTTTCAACACCGAACCCAAAATCTTCAATGCTGAGCGAGAGCATTCCCGCGTGCTCTTGTGCGACAATTATAATGGGTGTTCCCTTGGGGGAGTATTTAATGGCATTCTCAATAATATTTCTTAAAATGACAACGTATATATTTCTATTGCCCAAAATATTTTCATTAAACCCCAACTTAATTTTAATGCGTTCTTTTAAGCTAGCATCTAAGTGCAATAAACTTTGTATAACATCAGAGCAAACATCATGAAGAGAAAAGGTGGGTTCATGAACTTCAGAAATAGATAATCCTCGGTCGAGACGTGAAGTAATTAGCACTTGATCAACAAGGCGGGATAAACGGACACAGTCTTTTTCCATGATGGATAATAATTTTTTTTGATCCCCTTCATTCACAGTTCTTGAATTTAACGTGTCGATGACGAGATGGATACTTGCAAGGGGTGAACGCAGCTCATGCGTTACGCTCGATAGAAATGTTTTTTGCTGTAAATTTAAAAATTTTTGTCTTTGAAATGAAAAAAATAAAAAAATAGTCCCAATCAAAATAAGAGATAAAAACACAAGCCCTGTAACAATGAGCGAAGAGGCGGAATCATCCAGTTTTTTAATTTCGATATGCTGTTTAAAATTTTGAATAGCCGTGGTGACATCAAAATACCAAAACGACCAAAAGACAATGAGAGTAATAATGAGGGAAATTAGAACTACGAAAATGGTAATGGGATGTGTCCCCCAACGAAAGAGTGGTTTAGCAATGAGGAGACGAAATTTTTCGAGATAATAGATCACACCATAAATTTTAAAGTAACGGTGCTAAAAGTCGAGCCATATCTTGAACTGCCTGTGTGAAAAAGCTTTCACGGTACGGTGCGACAAGAATGTGCGACTCATGAAAATCATTTTCGAGCATCTCCTCAAATTGCTTGGCGAATTCTTTGCTGTGAATGATGACGCTGGTCTCAAAATTTAGATAAAGTGCTCTGTTATCAAAATTGGTTGTGCCAATACCACAAATATCATCATCAATTAGCAAAACTTTTTGGTGCATGAACCCTTTTTGGTAAAGATAGATTTTAATACCTTTCTTCTGTAGTTCTTTGGCATAAGATAGAGAAACCCAATGAACAACAGCGTGATCTGAAGAATAGGGCAGTAAAATTCGCACATCAATTTCCCTCAAAGCAGCTAATTCAAGGGCTCGTTCTAAAGTAACATCAGGGACAAAATAAGGAGTGGCAATCCAAACTCTCTTTTTAGCCATCGTAATCCCATGAAGTAAATTAAATATTCCATAAAAATGTGGGTCGGTAGGTCCTGTGGGCACAATTTGAACAATTGCTTTTTGCGTGTTGTCGGGAGGATTAAAATCTTCAAGTTGCAGAAACTCTTTTTGCAACTTAGGAGGAGGTAAATTTATTTTTTTATAATTTGCAAAAAACCAATCTTCTAAAAATACTTCTTCAAAAATTTTGACACTTGGCCCTGAAATTAAAAGATGGGTATCTCGCCAAAAAAGATTTTTTTCCTTAAACATTTTTTTTCCAAGATATTCGTCGCCGACGTTTAAACCTCCTGTAAAGGCGATCACTCCATCGACCGCAACTAATTTTCGGTGGTTTCTAAAATTGATTTGGCTTGCTCTTTTAAAATTAGCGACGGGTAAAAACTGACTGATGCGAACTCCGGCATTTTTTAGATCTTTGATAAAGTCTAGAGAAATCCAAAACGATCCCATATCGTCATAGAGTAAATAAACTTGAACTCCTTGTTTTGCTTTTTGCACCAATAGATTTTTTAACTCGATGCCAATTCGGTCTGATTTCAAAATATAATACTGCACCAGAATATAATGCCTCGCATTTTCGATAGCAGAAAAAATTTCTTGAAAAGTTTGATCGCCATTAATTAAAAGTTTTACATAATTGGGAAGAGGTGAAAAAAAATCACCAAATGAAGAAAATATTTTTCGATATTCATAAAAAGAATCTGTAATTAAATCCTTTAATTCATCATCTTGAGGGGGAGTAATTCCTTTGGCATATTGCTCTGCATATTTGAGAAATTTTGGGAGGGTTCTTTTTTTACGGATTATATATTGGCGAATGCGATTGGTTCCAAAGAAATAATAAAGTGGAATAGCAATCCAGGGTAAACCCAGAGTTAATAGAATCCATGAGTAAGTTGCTTGGGGAGTTTGACGATCTCTTAAAATACGAAAGCATTGAATGAGTGCTAAGACATAAACGCAGAAGGTGATCCAAAAAAATAGACTTTTCAAATTTTATTTTTACACCTTATGTTTTAAAACTCTTAGCTAAAGACAAAACTCTTGAGCTGGCTAGAGCCAATTCTTCCCGTTCTGTCCATTCTATGGCATCAGGACGTTGATAGGTATAAGCCATGAGTTCATGCTCATCTTCAAAAGCAGCCAAGATGAGATCAATAGCTTTTTTGTGTTCTATAGAACCTGGTTTTTCTTTTGCGAGAGTTTTTTTTGCATCTTCTAAATCGTCACAGGCGTCATTTTCGTTTTGGTTTTTCAGTAAAGGAATCAATTTATCGAGAGACTCGACAAGTTTTTGTGTTCCGCTTTCTTTATCTCGTTTGATCACTAGCATTATAAAATTTCTCCTATTTAAAATTCATATCGTTTTCGCTCAAGTTACGCCAGAGCATTATTTTAATTTAGTCATTGACTCTTTTTTGAGGGGCAGGTACAAAATTCTTTCATACCTTTTCATCAGTTATGGTCAGTTTTACTGGTTTCTGGTGCGGGGGCTCGTAGCTCAGGTGGTAGAGCAGTACACTTTTAATGTACGGGTCGTTGGTTCGAGTCCAACCGGGCTCACTTTTTTTAACAAAATTTTATTGCACTCAAAAGAAAACACACCGTACTTTTTTTAACAAAAAAGTAGGGTGTTTCTTTCTCGTGATTAACTTGTTCTTTTTTTCACAAACGTTCCCATCGTCTAGCCCGGCCTAGGACATTGCCCTTTCACGGCAGTAACGGGGGTTCGAATCCCCCTGGGAACGCCATTTCATTTATAAAATCCCCTTTACTTTGATTAAAATTTTCCATAGAATAATGCATCTTTTTATCAAATTTTAATACTTTTAAGGATTTTGCATGAAATTAGTTTATCTACTCTTTTTAAGCTCTTCTATTCAAGTTTTTGCAGCGAAAAATAAAAAATCGCAAAACTTTGTGACACCAAGAGCACATGTTTGTGATCAAGCATTTATAAATCCAAAAACTCCAGAAGAAAAAATAGCGGCGGCAAAAAAATATTTTTATGAAAATAAAATTTCTTGGATGACGCGATTAGACGGTAAAGACGTTTCTGAGTTAGGTAAAAAATATTTAGAGCATCCATCCGACGAAAGATTACTTTTAATTTTTAATTATCTAAAAAAATCAAAAACTGTTGAACGAAATGGATTTTATCAAATAAAAAAAATATTGCTTTATGAAGAAGAAATTTCTCATGCAATAAAGTTAGGGAAATTTTATTTTGAAGCCATTAAAACAGGAGACCCCGATTTAAAGAATGTAGCGAGACTTCAAGAGAGTTTTTTTCAAGCTGTGGAAAAAGTTCCATTAGAACTCTTACCCAAAGAAACGCTCATCATTTTATTTTCGATTCCTAAGGGTGGGGAAGTTGATAAAATTTTTGAGGGTCTAAGAGCATTAAAATTCCATGAGAATGATTTTGCGTCAGAGAAAATTAAAAAGTTTGCACGAGAAAATCGACAAAAATTTAAATTTTTAATTCCTGAGTTTTTGGTTTTCTTTAGTTTAGATCCTAATACTTTTTCTAAAAATAGAGATTTTATTCAGGAAATGGCGTCACAAGAGACGGAAGGTTATTCCCTCCTAGCGGAGTTAATTATTTTAATAAATGAGTCCTATGATGAGAATAAATTAATACACTTTAATGAACGAGTCGCAAAGTTTTCAGAACCTGAAAGTTTTGAGACGTTATTTATTTATGCTCGTATTTTAGGAAAAAAAGTATTGCTTCATTCACGGTTAGTGGAGCAGTTTTGGAAGATTCGCTCACAACTTCATCCACACACAGTGGATTTTTATCTCCACCTCTTAATGGATTGCCGCGAAGGTCTTCAGATTAGCAAAAAAATATTACTCGATAATCTCTCAGGTGAACAAAAGGTAGATAAGATTCGTGCGGTCTCGATACTCATGCTTTCTTCTTATCCTGAGGATTTAACGAAAGAGGATTTAGAAATTATTTATTCAAAGTATCGAGAAATTATTTTCCCGCATAAATTATTTCCTGTTCTATTCAAACATCTTTCTTTTGATAAAATGCTAGACTTTTTCATTTGGTATTCACTTATGAATATTCAAGATAGTAAGCAATATGAATCAGTGCGTCAGTCGCTTATTCAAGAATTTACCGATGTATTTTTTAAAGGCGAAAAACTTAACCAAGATATTCAAGATGCTACGTTTGATTTAAAAGAAAAAAAGTTAATTAAAGATTTTTCAGATAAATTAGATAAAAAAATAGATGCTTCTGATGATGAACATGATTTTATTGCGTGGATGTTAGCTTCGACTGAGAATGAATTAAGCCAAGAAGTAATCAATTCCCTTCTCCAATACAGTAAAAAATCACCACGAAAGAAAGTTATTTTAGATGCTTTGGTTACTCAGAAGAGTGTGCTTGTTTTAAATGACTTAACAGAGCTTCAACATGAAATGAGACGTATTACGCAAGAAGGTAAAGGAGATGTCGATTTTTGGAAGATGCATTTAGAAAAAGGAATTTCTTTCTTGGATAAAAAATTTCAAAGTAATGAAATGGAGAATCAACTCATTCAATCCATAGCTACTTTTATACAAATTACTTCTAAAAGATGCCAAGGCGGGAAATTTTTATTAGATAAAATCTATGATGAAAATTTAAACCCTTTAACTAAAGATTTTATTATTACGCTTTTACATACACATGAAGGAACATTAAGAAATAGCGATTCTAAAAAAAGATTTGAAGAGTTATTCGAAGGGAAGCATTTTTTGATTCCTCTTATTGCGGACCCTTTATATTTAATTAAAAAACAAATCCCCACTCCGCCGAGAATTGTTACCCCCAATATCGTTATAAGTGAGCCAATAAAAAAAGAAGAAATTACAGAAAAAGAACCACAGCCGGTTAAAAACATAAGGACAGCATTAGCTGCGAATAACGTAGCATCTTTAAAGTTAGGCTTAGATCATCCTTATTTTAATCAAAATCATTTGAATCAAGAAAGTTTAGAAAGTATTTTAGGTGTGATTGCCCGTGATGAAATGATTATTCCTCGACTCTCAAAGATTTCTACCCTTGATCAATTAATTAATGCTTTAGATTCAACGTCGCTTCTAAAAGCTCAGGGGGCGGTTACAGTTCTTAGGCATAAAGTCGAAAATAATGACCAAGAACTAAAAAGTGAACACCGGTTAAGGCATTTACTCAATGTGATTAAAGAAAAACTAAGCCAAGAAGATCATGCGGAAAAAAGAGGAACAATTCGAGAGGGGTTATTTTCTTTATTGTTAAAAAATTTGGCTTCATCTGAATTTACAGAGGATGATTTTTTAGAATATTTAGAAAATTTTATTCAACTAGATGAAGGAAAAATTCCAAGTGGTGAAAAAATAAAAACAATTAAAACTATAAATGAGGCATTTCAAAAAATGCCGCCATATCAATACCATGTTAAAATTAATCATCCCATACCTAAGTCTAAGTTAATGGACTTTGAAGATATTTTTTCACAACCGAATAAATTTTCGGAAAAACTTTCTAAAAAAATAAGCGAATTATACGGGATGATCAATTCAAGAAGTGCCGAACAATTTGAGCGAGAGTCGGATGAGTATAAAACAGTCGGTGATTTACAAGAGGGAATTTCTATCGCCGTCGTTATGGAAAGCGAATTAAAGGAAGGTTGGACGCCTTTTGATGTATCAGGAGATGGGCGATATGGGTTTGATGTTTTATCTATCAATTTTAGAACAGGTGAAAAAAGACATATTGAAGCCAAATCAAAATCAAGGCATTCGACGAGAGGTCAAATAAAATTAAGTGACTACCAAATTCAAACAGCCAAAGAGATGATGCAGTCAGAAAAATATTTTGCTGTTTATTTGGTGGATATTTTTGAAACTGGATTAACGTATGAACTTACAAAATATGAACATATTCGTTTTGAGCAATTACCTTCCGATAGTTTCTATCCTTTGGAAGATGAGCGTGGTAGTAATTCTCACGTAATTGATAGAACCGTGCTGGAACGGTTTAGAAAGATTAAATAAAAGTAAATATTTTTTAAAAGTTTAAAAGTAAATATTTTCCGATTACTTGCCTCTTTATTTTTGAAGTAATAGAATATTCATAATCAATCTTTTTTAAAAAAGTGAAAGGAAATTCTATGACGAGTATCCCAAAAATAGTGGTTTTCTCATCTTATTTGCTTTTTGTATCGTTCGCATACTCTTTACAGGTTGGAAAATCCATTAACCCAGGACTCGCGGTAATGGAACTTGTGGTGGTGAACAATCCCTCAGAGTTTGATTCTATTAAGTGGAGTCGTGAAAAAATTTATCTACTTCCTTCAACACCACCGACCATTAAACCGATCGCAGGAGTGATAACAGCATCACCAGGGTCGATGATTTCTCATGTGCAGCTTCTATGTCGTAGTTTAGGAATTCCGAACGTAAGTATTAGCGAGGAAGAGTTTCAAAAACTCAAAGTTTATTCTGGGCAAAAAATTTTACTTGTGAGCTTGGATCAAAAAACTGCGATCGTAAAACCCTATAGTGAAATTACCCCAGAAGAGTTTGAAACAATTAAACAGTATCAGAATGAAGATGCCATGGAACCTGTAACGCTGGGAACAGTTGATGAAAATTCAAAAGATTTATTTGATTTGAAAGAGCTGTCTTCAGAAGATTCAGGAAAAATTTCTGGCCCAAAATCAGCAAATCTAGCATCGCTTAAAAAAATGTTTCCTGAAATGGTGAGTGATGGGTTTGTTGTTTCGTTCGCAACCATTAAAAAACTATTTCAAGCGAATGGAATTTTAGATTTATTAATTAAGTTAAATGATATTTCAGATGAAAATGAAATTAAAAAAGCACTCTCTATCATTCGGTCTAAAATTGCTCTTATGCGAATTCCATTTCCATTGGAGCAAGCAATTAAAGAAAAAGCATATGAATTATTAGATCAGAATAATGGGTCAGGGCTCTTTGTCCGAAGTGATACCAATGTGGAAGATTTAGCCAAGTTTTCTAGTGCCGGTTTAAATTTGACGACGCCGAATGTTATCAATCCTGATTTAATTATTAAAACGATTAAAGATGTTTGGGCATCTCCTTGGACGGAAAGAGCATACACATGGAGAAAAAAATATGTCAAAAATCCAGAAGCAATTTTGCCGAGTGCTCTCATCATGCAATCTGTTAATTCTCATAAAGCAGGAGTCATCGTAACAAAAAATTTGGATACGCAAGATTTAGATGGGATTTATATTTCGATTATGGAAGGTCTTGGATTTAAAGTTGTCGATGGACTTGAAAAAGCTGAAGAATGGGTGATCAACTTGAAACTCGAAAATCTTTATGAAGATTTAATTTCAGGAGCTTCGGCAACAACAAAATTTATTTTGGATAATGCTAATGGTGGGATGAAAGAAGTTCCCACAGAAATTGATCTTGATAATGAATTTATTCTCACGGATCAAAATGCAATAGATTTATATGAAGTGTCACAAAAAATAAAAGCATCTTTTGGTGAGCATAAAGATGTTTGGGATATTGAGTTTGGAATTTTAGAGTCCGGGGAAGTGAAATTATTCCAAACTAGACCCTTCATTGAAAACATGTCAGGATATAAGAAATCAATTCTTCAAAAGTTTTATGAGTAAAGTTATAATAATTTTTAACAAGGAGGAAAAAATGGAATTACTCAGTAAACAATCGCTCGTTTTAGTGGCTGGTCTTTGGACCGGACAAATGTTCGCCAATCCACAACCAACTGTAGTGGCTAGTTGCAAGATTAAGCATAGTTGCGGTAAGGGTGGGGATAAAATTTCAGTTTCGTTTGATGGTGCATTTATTGATGATGAAATGAAGATTTTATCTATGGATGCTCAAGTATCTCAAGATTTAGGATGTGAACATACAGCACATATCACAGCAGCTCTTTCTAAGGATGATGAATGTGGTGAAGATAATCCGTATTGCCGCTCGGTTATAAAAATGGTGATTAATGATGGAGATGCAGCAGTAGGTTACGCAAACAACGCATCTAAAGTTGGCGTCATCCACGACGGTGTTAAATTAAGCTGTGTATTAGAAGTGAGTGAAGAATAATTTTTTTTATTCTTTAGCCTGAGCTGTCGTACTGCTATTTGTTTCTGTTGTTGTCTCTGTCTCTAAGTTGGCTTCTGGTGCGGCAGCTTCCTGTGCTGTTTTTTCTTGCTGTGCTCTTTCTAAATCCGCAGAAAGTCCCATCGAAACATAACGGCTTTTAATTCTCGCTGATTTACCAGTTAAGTCTCTTAAATAAAATAATCTTGCACGACGAACTTTTCCGCTGGATAAGACATCAATTTTATCAATTAAGGGAGAATGGATGGGAAATACTCTTTCAACTCCAACTCCGCCAGCCCCAATTTTTCTAACCGTAAAAGTAGAATCCATTGTTCCCTTGCGATAACGAATCACAACACCTTCATAATGCTGGATACGAAATTTTTCTTTTTCTGTACCTTCTTGAATCTTATAATGAACGCGAACGCGATCTCCAGGGCGAAAGGATGGAGTTTTCTTTTTTAAAAATTTTTCTTCAAATTTAGCGATTAGATTTTTTTTCATAACTTTTCCCCAATAAAGACAGTAATAAAATTCAGAAAATTATTATACATGCTTCTTCACGTAAGCCAAGACAATTATTTTCTGGAAGAAGCCACCTTCTTCTTTTTGCTCTTAGCTATGACCTTCGTAGGAATATTCTTTTTTAATGGGATAACTTTGGAAGATTTAATAGGAGCGACTTTCTTAAACAGTTCTTCAACTTGATGGCAGATATCATTTCTAATCTCTGAAAAAGTTTCTCCGAGTTCTTCTCTTTCAGCTGTGGAAATTTGAGTCCTAATTTTGGGAAGAATATATTCAT
>CAZFSQ010000030.1:0-11353 GCA_964521975.1 uncultured Oligoflexales bacterium
GGCAGCGGGATATTTTTTTTTAATTTTTTTTCTTCACCTACATCTTGGATGATGCCATCCTCTGAGACAGCGAGAGCACCTTCCTTGAAATATTCCAACACAGATGAAGCATCTTCAATCGAAGCAGGTTTTTTTTTGATATGAAAAACCTGACCTACATAAATATTCATAAAAAACTATTTTTTAGGGTAAACCCTTTTTAACAACACGGTGTTTATATCTTGACGCAAAAAAGTTTCCATCCAAGTTTATACCATATCGCATCCAGACCATAGGCAAATGTTCCACAATTAATTTTAGCCTCTGTACACCATAGAGAAATCGCTCTTGCGAAGTTGTTTCACTGTTAAGCGACGCTTGTGAAATGGGAAATAAAATTGGCATCGTTCTTAAATTGGGTTTTTTCTTTTCTTGTGCATCCGGCGAAATTTCTTTTTCTAAGAATTGAATACTTTCTCCCTCGAACGACTCTTGAAAATAACCTTTTTCCTCATCATATTTAAATTGTGATATGGGTAGAAATCGCATTTTATTTTGTCCTGATAACCTTTGAGCCTCTGTAATATCAAAAGCAAGCTGTTCCTCTAAAAAAGACCCGTAAATCATATCTAGCCCAACAAGAATTCTTGTTGAGGAGTCAAGACGCCCTTCATTCACTAATAATATTTCACTCAATAAGTCTAAAAACTGATCACCGATATTTTGCACACCAATGTCTTTTTCAAAATCAAAATCTGAATCGTAATTACTTCCCACAAGACAAGAAACAAGAACCACTCGTGCATCACTTGCAAAAGCTTCTCCCATTTTGGGTTGTAACTTTGATTTATTATTTTGAAGAAATTTAATATTGATATAACCCGCTTCATCAAGATGATCAAAATAATCTTTATTTTCGTCTGGTAAAAATGGACTGGAACTAACCATGCGAGTCACTAACATTCCAGGCAGTCCATGTGTCGCGATTTTTAGATATTTAATTTTTCCAAAGCGTTTAGAAACTTCATAAAGTTTATCAAATAAATCTGTGGGGGATTCAAAATCAATGACATGCAAATTTTTGCCATATTTTCTTCTCTCTAATCGTGAAAATCTTTCGTTGTGAGCACCCACATAAAGTAAATCTTCTTCATGAAAACCAATCGCGATCACAGCAATTTCATCCTCTACCGTCTCAGGGTAAGGCAATTCTTCTTGAATATGGTTTTCATAAACATGATCTGGCGTTGTATATGAAAACATTATAGCCTCATTAAAAACTAGATATCCAAAAGCAGGAACACTGACGGCATTCCATGAGGCTCTTAATTTAGGTAAGAAACCTGCTTCTCCCCATTTTTGCGAAACATAATTGCGATAGTGTTTAAATCCTCCCCTCGGATTAAAACTTTTAAGGTGTTCTACGAAAGTTGATTTTTTAAAATCAAGTTGCGACATCTCTTGTGTGTAACCTTCTCCATGTTTACTTTGTCCCCTTGCGTAGGAATTTTTATTGAGTCCATGAAATAAAATTGCCAACGCAATATTTTTTAAACCTTGCGTGCGAATTTCTCCAGCACTCGTATGAATTCCTCGATCCTGCATATCTTTGGCAATAGAATTGGCAAATAAAAATTCATAGCCCCCCATAGCTCCATAGCCATAAATCAAAAGCTGACCTGCATCTTGCTGCATGAGGCCAAATTGATTTCGCGTCATTTGTCCCACACGTCCAAGAACCGTCTTAGCATTGACAGCACTCGGCAACACTCGCGGCAAACACGTTAGAATAACGAGAGCATCAAAGGCCGAATCTAAATTTGCCAATCCTTTAAACCCATTTTGATAATAGCGATCCGATAAGTTAAGTGCTGAAGTGGAAATTAAAACAGCTTTTCCTACAACACCCATCGCGGCGACAGTCCAAGGCACTGCTTCCAGTTGAAATGTTAATGCTTCAGCAACAATTGCCAGACTTAACCCAACAAGAGCCGCGTTTCTGCGATTAAAATAAGCCGACTTTTTATCTTCACTTGCATCTTGTTTAAACAAACTTCTTAGTTTTTGCGTTGTATTTGCATCATAAAATTTAAAACCTGATTTTGCATTTTCAATTTGATACGTCTTAAATGCGATGAGCTTAAAATATTCTGCTGTAGATGAGTGCCGGTTAAGTGCCGCTTCCGCATAGTAACTTAGTAAACCCGTTAGAAAAGGGAGCTGCTCTTGCAGGCTCACGAGATATGACATGTCATCATAATTTTTTAATCTTTGTTCAAGCGTGCTTAAATAATTTTTGATTTGTTCTAGTTCATTTTTAACGGTTTTATTATATGTTCGCGAAAAAGATTCTGTGAAAGACATATTTTTTTGAAAATCTTTTTCAATGTTAGGAATCATTCCTTGATAGGACCGTAAAATTTGTTGTAATTGAATAGACACTTTTGCAGGGTCTAAGATAACCGATAAACGATAAAAAACGTCTTTCGCTTGTGAATTTTGTGATAATTCTTGAATTTGATTTTTATAGGAATGACTCCAACGCGAAAACTCTTCCATATCGGATGAGGAAATAAGTTGATCGAACGTATCTTTCAATTCTCCTATTGCCAAAGACTGCGGCATATTTTTCTCAAGCAAATTTTGCGTGATCATCGCCTTAAGCAAATATTCTTGAGCTTGATGGGGAATATTTTTATTGATGTTATGTGAAAATAAAATAGCTGTTCCTGCATCTAAAAATTTTTGACCCGCTTCTTTATCACCTCTTTGAAACTGATCTATGGCTCGATTGTAAAACTTTTCTGAACTTTCAATTTTCAGTTTAAGTTCATCGGTAAAATTTTCACCCAATTCAGCTTTAAATGCCAAAATTTGAAATTTTTTCTTTTTTGCTTCAAGTTGTAAAATAAAGTTAGACATTTTTTCTCTAACTTTTTGTGTCTCATTAAAAAGCTGAAAAAATGTTCCGTGATGAATGTTTTCAAGTTGAAATTGATTTAAATTATTAAACAATGCGTATTGCTGAGCAATTATTTTTTCGACATCTGCCTTTAAATTGCTATCGACGTGAATATTATGAATCACGGCATTGAAATTAAGATAATCTGACAAAAGCAAATAATACATCGAGTATTCTTTACTCAAAACTTTTTCGCTTCTTAATTTTCCAATAATCTTAGAAATGGTTAAAAAAGTTTCTTGACTTATGTACCCATGTGCCCTTAGCTCAACCGAACTCTCACTTTGATGATAAAGAGCCATGCTCCAATCTTCCATCCCAGAAGTTTGCATCAATACTTTCATAAAAAGATTGAGGGCAGCATCGCGTTGTCCCTCAAAAACTTTGCGACGAGCCTCACTTAATAAATTCAAATTTTCTGGATTTGGTTTTTCTGGTTGATGTTTAATACTGTGCTGGAGAATAGAAATATGTTCTAGGATCAACTGGTCATCAGCTTGCAAACGATAAACTGTTTGCGAAAAACTGACCCCAGACAGTAAGACAGCTAAAAAAATATTTAAAAAGTAACCCCCCATTTTTATTCCCCTTTTTTTTAAAGAAAAATGTTGACTGGCTAGCCAGTTTAGCAAGGTTGTGTTTTTTGTAAAGATAATTTTGATATAAATAAAATATTTATTTGAAGTTTATAAACCGCCAGACTCTACGGCCCTTTGAACATCTTTGCGATTAAGGATGGTGCGTTCTTGATATGCTTTTAGAAATTCTTCTCTTAGATTCGCATCCGATTTAAACATCGTAGAGGCTAACCCTAAATCGAATTCAACATAGAATGCAAATGCAACCTCTGTCATTGTTGAGTAGTTGAAAGATAGTCCTAACAAGTCTAAAAGCTTTTGAAATGAGGCACTCACTGTTTGGCCATTAAAAGAAAAACTTGCGTGATCGGCTGCGTGAAATAATTCTTCCAATCGAGTGAACATTTCCATTTCAGCGATCAATTCTCCTAACTCTTTAGAAATATATTTCAGTTCAATCGCCTCACTTAAACTCAATCTTGCATCTCCTTCTTGCACGATGATTTCGATCTCCCCAGGTAATTCTATGCTTTCATTTTCTGCGTCATAACGAGGGACTTCAGCCATCGCATCAATTTCTTCTAAATAAAACTTTTCATAAACTGCACGAGTATTGCCCCTATCATGGTCTAATTGCAAAATAGTAATTTCGATAATATTGAGTTCTATGGCAGATCGTAGATTAACCGTTATCCCCGTCTTGTTTTTGAAGTCATGCGACAATAGAGCTTCCATAGATGCTCGATTTTGATTTAATTTCATAAACTGAGTCATCTTTTCTAAATGTTTTTTTAAATTTTCTGCAACGCTACCCAGATTTTTTTTGTTTCTATTTTTATATTGTTTATAGTCGGATTTTTTTGATGTAAGTAACTCAATAATGGATGGCCTGTCAAACACTTCAGGACATCCTGCTATAGCAACCCTGAAATGCATCGAACTAACAAAGCAAAATATACAAGCAATTGTATTTTTTAAATAACACTTCAAATAATTAATTTCTCGAAAATAATCTTCTTTTCTTTTTGAGCATTTTGAGATTCTTCAACCCCAATAATCTCAAAATCATTTTTCAAATTAAGAATTATCATTTCTTTCCACTGATTTTGTGATTTAGTCTGAATTTTTTTATAGCCATTTTTTTTGCACCAGGCATATTGGTTTTGCATTAACACACTCGCAATTCCCAAACTTCTAAACTTAGCCTCTATACCACCCAACCAACTATAAAATGTTTCATTATTCAATTCGTAACCCAACTTAAAACCAATGGGTTTATCATCGAGAAGTGCTAGCTGCAATAAGAATTTATTTTTATCCGCAATTTGAGAAAGAATTTTTTCTACGGATAAATTCTGCGTAAAAATAGAATGAATGAAAGGCCATGTCTTTTCTAATTCATTCTTAAAAAGATTTTTTTCATCCAAATTTTGATAAACAATTTCTTTTTCTTTAAAACGAGGAGCTGAAATTCCATCACGAGAAATTTTTTCAAAAAACATTTTTTTAGATCGCACCCATAATTTTGCTTCTGGGTTATCGTAAAGAGTTTCATATAAAACAAATTCGGATAAATCTTCGCTAAATTTTACGGTGTCTATATACCGATAATAATTTCCTTTGAAGTGTTGATAAAGTTTCGACATTATTTCCCAATCAAATCATTCATCAATAAATATTCATACTCCCTAGCTATTCTTTTCGCTCGTGAAACACCCTCTGGATAAAGATGGTCCGTCTCAGGATTCAAAAACTCATTACGCGACATTACCATTTCAAAATCTTTTTCAGGGAAAAATATTTTATCCCCAAAATCAACCCACACAGGCCAACGACTTTGATCTGAAAAAAGTGAGTCCCCCAAGGTCGGCACCTCAACATTTAAAAAATCTGCGATGGTTGCAAAAATATCCAATTGGCTGCGTAAAAGATCATCCGAAAAATTTTCAATATGTAAATCAGATAATGCATTTTTTGCAATTCCCCCATTCAAAATCAAAAGCCCACTTGAAAGTGACTTCGCCGAACGAACATCATTTTCACGCGACCCGCTCCAAAATGTTCCCTCAGGATTGATGATGGTGGGGGTTTGCTGACCATGGTCATTGATAAAAATTAAAAAACTATGGTCCCAAATCGAATCGTTTTTATTTTGGCAATTTATACATTTTTGATTTTTAATCCCTTGCACAAAATCATTCAACGCATCATCAACATATAAAGCTGTCAATTGTGACTCATGACGTACATTTTGTTGATCATAGCTGAGATTTGTTCCATCAGCTGGAATAACCCAGCTGTGATGATTGGTCACTGTTAGTACCATATTCAAATTAATTATTTTTTGTTCTTCACTCTCCAAATCCAAAAGAACTTTTTTAATAAGTTCTTTATCCGACACTCCCCAAAAAGTGCTCGGTACATAAGGGTTAAAATCCTCATAAAACACGAGCCGATCGGTTTGCTGTTTTCGCCAAAATAATCCCTGCTGATCATAGCGAAATTCGCCATTGTGAAAAAAAGTTGAATACGAGGAATAGTTTTTCGACTCGAAATTATTTTTTCTGATAACTTCAGGCAAACAGATGGGGTCAATGTTTCTGAGATATCGCATCACGGAATTTAAAACCCCAGTATGAAGGCCACAAAAAGAAGCCTCTTGCCCACCACGAGTGACATTGCTGGTCGTATAAACATTTTTAAATGAAATGCCTGACCGAGCAAGATCATCTAAATGAGGAGTAAATGAATCATCCACTCCAGTATAAAATCCGCTATTTTCTGGCATCTCTGATTCCAAAAGGAAAATATAAAAATAAACGGGATCATTATTTTTCAAATTTTGTGTGATTATTTTTTTAAGCGATACACCCACGGGATTATTCGCTCGTAAATAGTTTTTTTCTAATGTTGATGCTTCTTTTAATTCATTTTCTGATAAAGGATAAATTTTTCTTGCATTTAAAAATTCTAAAAAAAGATTTTCAACAATATTTAACCCTAATTGCTGCGGAACAAGATGACCCATAGATTTTTGATTCATGACTTGAACTTTTGTAACTTGCGATAAAATCGCTAGAAATATAATCATAAATATAAAAATAGGTTTTATAAAAAGTTGTTTTCTTTCCTGCCAATAATTTAGACACCCATACGATATTAAAACAACCCCGAATGAAAAAACGAGACGCACATCAAAAAGACTCTGATAACTTGTTTTAGCAAATTCTGAATCCGTCATTAAAAAAATAAAATGAAATGGGTTAATGAGTGTATGAAAATTTTCTACATAAAGAATGTGCATTAAAATTAAAAAACATAACCCTAATCCTAAAAAATTTTGCACAGGTCTAAAAATTTTAAAAATCAATAGTGATAGTAATGTTGCAATCCAAAAATCTGATAAGACACCACATAATAAAGTATATCGCCATGCTTTAGGATATTTTTCCAAGGCTGAAAGCCCAAGCTCAGTTAAACTAAAATATCTTCCAAGCGTAAAACAAATGAAAAATATTAAAAGCCATTTAATAAATTGAAAATTATTTTTGAGCACTGGCAAAAGTCATCATTTTAAAAACATCGTTCGGAAAATGTTTTTTAAGTTGAAACAATGTAAACCCAGATGTTAAGACATCATCCACCAAAATTTTATTTCCTATTTGAGAATGATCATTGGTTAGATATGAAATATAGTTTTCATTTTTTCTATCGCGAAATGATTGTTTTTTAAACTTCCAATAATCTTCCCAAGAGGGATATTGGAGATGCAAACGAAATTTTTTTGCAATCATATTCGCCAAATGATGAGCAACATCTATACTGCCCCTCCATCGACTCCATATACTTGACGCCGCAGGAACCAAAGTTTTATGCGGCAGTTTCAGAGCTAAAAAAATTGGATGTTTCATCAAAAGATCTTCCATTGTTTTTAGAGAAAAAAAACATTTTCCAATTTTAGCATTGAGTACAATTTGTCGAATCGGTTCTCTATATTCATAAAAAGAAATCATTGGCTGAACTGGTTCGGAAAAAATTTGTAAGCCTTTACACTGCAAAAAACACAGCTCACACAAAAAACCCGGAGAAATAAAATCCGTTCTTTGCTGGCAGACACAGCAATATTTAATTAAAACTATATTTTTATTCTTCATCACGTAATTTAGCGAGAACAGAAAAATCCTCTAGCGTCGAGACATCTCCTCGCGATTCTTTACCTTGAGCAATATCACGCAATAGCCGTCGCATAATTTTTCCTGATCTTGTTTTAGGAAGCGTTTCTGCAAAACGAATTTCTTCGGGGCGAGCTAACGCACCAATTTGCTTCACCACATGTTCTTTTAAATTATTTTTCAAACTTTCTGACGGTTCAGAATTTTTTTTCAACGTGACAAACGCGATCACGGCTTCACCTTTAATATCATGCGGTCGTGATACCACCGCAGCTTCCGCAACATTGGTATGACTTACCAATGCACTCTCAATTTCCATCGTCGATAATCTATGACCAGAAACATTCATCACATCATCCACACGACCCATAATCCAAAAATAACCATTGCTATCTTGACGAGCACCGTCCCCTGTAAAATACTTTCCTGGAATCTCGCTCCAATATTGTTTTTCATATCGAGCATTATCTTTCCAAATAGATCGCAACATCGAAGGCCAAGGTTTTTCAATCACTAAAAACCCACCTTCTCCTTGAGGGACACTCTTACCACTCTTATCAACAATCTCAGGTTTAATTCCAAAAAAAGGTCGTGTCGCTGAGCCTGGTGTCGTTGGAGTTGCACCAGGAAAAGGTGCAATCAAGATCGAACCTGTTTCTGTTTGCCACCATGTATCCACAATTGGGCAACGATTTTTTCCAATCACTTCTCGATACCACATCCACGCTTCAGGGTTGATGGGTTCCCCCACTGTGCCAAGTAAACGTAGAGAACTTAAATCGTATTGATTCGGCCACTCGCTGCCCGCTTTAATAAAAGAACGAATCGCTGTAGGAGCAGTATAAAAAATGCTAACACCATAATTTTCAATCATTCGCCAAAACCGTCCTGGATCGGGAAAAGTAGGAACACCTTCATACATCACAATCGTTGCACCTAAAGAAAGAGGGCCATAAGCAAGATAACTGTGCCCGGTAATCCATCCAACATCAGCAGTACACCAGAAAGTATCCGTATCTTTCATATCGAAAATATAATGACAGCTCATCGTCGCTTGCAAAAGATACCCGCCCGTTGTGTGTAAAATCCCTTTCGGTTTTCCGGTGCTCCCTGACGTATAAAGTAAAAAAAGCGGATGCTCGCTATCGAGTTTCTCTGCTTCACAGTGAGAGGATGATCTATCTTCAAGATCATGCCAAAGGACATCTCGGTCAGAATTTAATTCTATTTTTTGCTTTGTACGATTTAAGACAACTACTTTTTTAATAAGATTTGTTTTTGTAAGTGCAACGTCTACATTATTTTTTAAATTAAAAATTTCACCCTTTCGCCATCCACCATCCGCTGTAATTAAAAAATGACTCTCAGCATCATTGATACGATCGGCTAGTGCTTCACTTGAAAATCCACCAAACACAACACTGTGCGTTGCTCCAATACGAGCACATGCCTGTAACGCAATCACTAGCTCAGGAACAAGAGGCATATAAATCGTAACGCGATCCCCCTTTTTAACACCGAGAGATTTTAGACCGTTAGCAAACTTACAAGTTCTTTTATAAAGATCAAAATAAGTAAGGGTGACTTTATCCCCAGGTTCTCCTTCCCAGATAATCGCAGCTTTATTTTTTTTCGCTGTTGTAATGTGTCGATCAAGGCAATTATACGATGCGTTGAGTTTTCCTCCTAAAAACCATTTTACGTAAGGAGAATTCCACTCTAAAACTTTTTGCCAAGGTTCAAACCATGAAATAAATTCATGGGCCTTTTGCCCCCAAAATTCTTCTGGGTGATCAATGGAATATTGCCAAAGTTTTTCATACTCTTGAATATTTCTAATGTGAGCCGATTGCGAAAAATTTTCTTCAGGTTGGAAAAATCTTTTTTCATTCAAGAGAGAATCAATAGATTGAGAATCGGAAGTCATGATTTAAGCCGTCTTACTTTCTAATTCAAGTTGTAGTGACACAGGTGGAATATCGACTAATTCTTTAGGTCCATAATATTGAATCGACCCTGTAAAAATAAAATGATCTCCACGATACCACTGATCTCTTTTTTGTAAAAAATTTTGAAAAGGTTTTCCACTTAAATTAACAAGTGATTTTTCAATTACCGCTTTAGCTTTACCGTGACGATTTTCCATCACCATCATTTGTGACAGAGGAACACCAAGAGCCTCCCACTTGTCACGCTCTTGAGCTAAATTCCGCACAACCGCCATATAACCTGTCGCTCCATTTAAAACCAAAGCAACGACAGTTTTACCTAGTGAATATGCATAATCCGCATCAAAATTTGTCGGGGCAGCACACCGACCCTCATAACCTAGAAAATGATGCTGCCATGAAAACTTTCCTTTATAAAGTCCTTCACTTTTTTTCTCAGCTAAATAAGTTTCAACCAATTCGATCAATAATTTTTCTGTTTCAATACGAGAAACTTGCACATTACCATGCGGGTCACGATCCATAATCATTTCCCGTTGAATGTTGATGGGTAATGTTGACAAAGTATAACCAGCATCTTTTGAAAGTTTTTGATGAATGTATTCAATTTTTTCTGTAAAGCCGCTCAAACTTTCTACAAATTTTTGGTGCTGGGCCAAAATCGTATTTAATTCTGCAATTAATAATTTGATCTCTGGAATAAATTCGATCAAACCTTCAGGGACAAGCACCACTCCATAGTTTCTTCCCTCCTCAGCTCTTTGAATGATGACATTTGCAATCTCCTCAACAATCGAACGGAGTGTTTTTTTCTTCACAGCAACCTCCTCTGAAATTAACGCTATTGTCGGTTGCGTTTGAATTGCCGCATCTAAAGTAATATGACTCGCCGAACGTCCCATCAGTCGAATAAAGTGATAATATTTTTTTGCTGACACTGCATCTTTAGCAATATTACTGATCAATTCTGAATAAAGTTTAACTGCCGTATCAAAACCAAACGATGTTTCAATAAATTGATTTTTTAAATCACCATCAATCGTTTTTGGAACTCCAATGACTTGAATCGGGCTATTTTTTTCTTTGAAATATTCCGCCATGAAGGCAGCATTGGTATTAGAATCATCACCACCAATAATCACGAGAGCATTGATTTGATGCTCCTCTAAAACTTTTAAACAAGTGGC
The DNA here is from genome assembly GCA_964521975.1 of uncultured Oligoflexales bacterium. Taxonomy (GTDB): domain Bacteria; phylum Bdellovibrionota_B; class Oligoflexia; order Oligoflexales; family CAZFSQ01; genus CAZFSQ01. The sequence goes on from CAZFSQ010000030.1 coordinate 10,828, forward strand.
AAAGTCTTCTACTTTTTCAATCTTGGTACGTCCCGAACCCAGCATATCGAATCCGCCTGTGTTACGATATTGACTGATCATCTGCCCTGTAACTTCAAGACACTGATTTTTTAAAATTCCTGAGGGTCCATTTAAAAAACCCATCAACTTACAATCTGAGTGAATGGATTTCAACCCATCAAAAATTCCCACAACAACGTTATGCCCCCCAGGAGCCTGACCACCTGAAAAAACGACTCCGACCGTAAATGGTTTAATGCGTGGGTCACTCTCTATTTTTTTTCCTTGAAATAAACGTAAAACAGGTTGGTCAAAGGTATGATAAAAAACTTCGTGTAAAATCGAATGATGTTCTTTCGTGATGTTTGGATTCATCACAGGTTCAGAGAATAATGTTTCAAGCGATGCTAAATCTTTTGGAAAACGCGGTTGATATCCATAACGTAATTTTTGAAACATGGAAATATTCCCCTCCTTTGTCATTTTTATATTTACCTCGAATTTAATTTTTTTTGAATGCAACTTA
>CAZFSQ010000031.1:0-11337 GCA_964521975.1 uncultured Oligoflexales bacterium
TTAGGTACAATAAGTGGTAAAGGACTCTTTATCAAAGAATTAGAAGAAGCTTTAGGAAGAGCACATATCACTGTTAATAAAAACACTGTGCCCAGAGAAAAGCGAAGCCCCTTTGTCACAAGTGGTGTGCGTATGGGAACTCCGGCAGTTACTTCTCGCGGTTTAAAAGAAAATGAGATGAAAAAAATTGCTGCTTTAATTTCTGAAGTGAAATTAAATTATCGAGATCAAGCAAAATTAGAAATTATAAAAAATAAGGTGCTAGAAATTTCTCGTGCGTTTCCTTTGTATCCAGAATGGAGAGCTTGAAAAGTGCGATGTCCTATTTGCCAGCATGAAGATACCAAAGTTCTTGAGAGTCGCATCAGTAACGAAGGAAAAGCCATGCGTCGAAGACGATCCTGTCTTGCGTGCAATTATCGTTTTACAACGTATGAAAAAGAAGAAGAATTAAACATTCAAGTGAAAAAAAAAGATGGTCGCTATGAAAGTTTTAGTCGCGATAAACTTTTTCGCTCGATACAAATTGCCTGTCAAAAACGCCCTGTTCCCATTGATGCAATTGACCGCATTATAAATCGCATTGAAATAAAAATTCAAGAATCAGGAGAACGAATTATTCCTTCCGAAGTATTGGGCGATCTCACCATGCACCTACTCAAAGACACCGATCATATTGCCTATGTACGATTTGCCTCAGTGTATAAAAATTTCAAAGATGTTGGTGAATTTGTGAATGAAACGAATTCTCTGAAGTTAATTTAATTGCTGAAATTAAGACGCAGTTGTTGAGCTGTGTGTTCATACATACCCACAGCATATTCAATGTCATTTTGTTGATTATTTTCATACGTGTTTCCATTGATAAAATCTTTTGTTTTACTCAATGGAAAATCCCCACATGTTCTGACTTTCATATATCCAAAAATCTTACCAACAATTCCATTGGGATTTGAGATAGAAACTTTACCAAAAACTTTATTGTTATAAATTTCTGACAAACTATCCATGTGACCAGTAATACCTCCCACTTCAGATACTCCACGCACAACAGATTTATTTTCAGCAGCGATAGAACTTCCAAATTGATTATTGATTAAAATAGGAGACCCATAACCTAGAATTCCACCCGCATAGGATGCTCCACCAGTTTTTGATATAACAAAACCACTACAATCAATATCTCCACCCGCTCCTAAAACTTCGATTAATTCCCCCTGACACACAATTTCTTTTTTGGACATCCCACCCCAAACCGAACCAGTAACTTTTACTTCAGCAATCATTCCTGTAATTTTATTACCAGACTGTAACTGAGCATTATTTGTGAAAGTAATTTGACCATCATTGCTGATTTTCAAATTAGACCCTAATACTGATTCTTTAGTAATCCCAATTGCACCACCCGTATTTGGACCCTGGTTAACAATATTGCCGCTAAACTCTCCATAAACCAATATTTCTGCACTACCAAAAAGTCCACCAGCAGCCCCATATATACCTCCAGAGTGGATTATATTTCCTGTGTTTTTTATATTCAGTGCCATATCAGTGTAACCTGCAATCCCCCCCATAAGCCCACCACCACCAGCAACACCAATAAAAACAACATCTGAATTATTTGCTGCATTGATTATGATGACCTTAGCAATTCCAGCCACCCCTCCAGCATTAGTATCCCCTGCTACGGCATAGACAGGAGTTCGATCATTTTTTACGTTAAGCATATAATCAACATCTCCTACTAATCCCCCCACAACTTTTTGTGCTGAAACAGAGCTTTGTGTAATATAACTATTTTCAATTCGCTCACATTCACCGCAAATACCCCCAACCACCATTCCACCTTTTATTGTGGCATTTCTAATACCAAGATTAATTATTTTTGACGCTTTTGCAAATAACCCAACCAATCTTCTTTCAGAATCAACAAAAACAAAATTTTTAATTTCAAAATTATTGCCATCAAAAACAGAAACCTTGCTCGCACCATCTATCGGTTCAATTCTCTGCCCTTGAAAATCAAGATGGTCTTCCAGTTTAAAATGAAATGAATGTTTTTCTGCTTGATGAATTGCATTAAATTGCTCTAGGCTACAAATCCTAAAGGGATCATTTACATATCCCATTCCACCTGCAAAGGGTTTCAGCTTTCTATTTTCATTGTTACAGAAAGTTGAAACTTTAGTAGAGATGGGAATTTCATTGGTATCAGGAATATTTTTTATGACGGCACTATAATCAAACTGTTTTAATTTAGGCAATGACGCTTGAAAATTTATTTTGGCTACAGTGTTATTTTTGAGAAATTTATCTTGAATCCAAAAATCAGTAACCTGCATTGGATCGAAACAAAAAGAAATTACATGCCTAATAGATGAGCTAAGGAATGATTTGACTTGAGTTACGTTACTACTATATAAAACCTCAAAATCACTTGCACTAAATGTGTGATTTATTGAATTCACCTCAAGGTTTCGATTAGTTTCTATAACAAATGAATCCTCATGCTTTAATGGCCAATACGTCTGCTCTATTGTTTTTGTAACAGCCGTTTCCTTCGTGCCATAAACAAGGATTCGTTTGAAGGTATCGGCCACTATTTGAAATGGATAGCTGATTGTATGATGCTCCGTTGTTCCGTTGCCATTCCAATCCCAATCTAATTTGACATGATATGTTCCTGGTGCGATTGTTCCTTTATAAACTGAATCTTGCCACAAATTAAGAAGATCAGGATAACTAACCTCTGTAGGAATCATGCACTGAGACCACACAATTGGTAGCTTCGGTCTTTGAAAGTAAATAATTTTATCTGAGCTGATAGTGGGAATTGGAGTATCTGCTTTCGCAAAATAAAACTCTTGCGATTTAATAACACTTCCTCCGCCATTCGTAGCAATTGATCCATCATTGTAAGCAAAACTGATAACCCCTTTATCTCCGCCAAAAATTGTTGGATTTTCTGTAAGCACTCCATCATGAAAAATAGATAATGAACTAGAAACTGAAATCGGTCTTTTTTGACCATCCGCATAAATAGCGATGGGATTTATTATTGGAGGTGCTTTGCAATTGAATGGGATGATGGCAGGAATATTTTCCACCTTGATATCGACTAATTCTGATTGCGCACCCGTCACAGATGAACCATCAATGACAACAAATTGCACTTGATGTTCTTTACCACCATACTTTGCTTTCGCACTAACTTGCACTCCAGCCATATCGGATGGAATTCCAGCTTTGCCACTTTCTTGGATTATAAATTTATTAGGTGGATTAATTTCCCACGCAACAGATTCCGTAACGATTTGATAGGAATTTGAATTAAAGTAGGCTCGCACATTTAGCAATATATCAGCCCCAGCACTCACCACTGGATCTTTGAGATGAATTTCAATGCGATCAATAACGTTAATAAATTGAAAATCAAAAGTTGCTACTACATCCATATCTTTATCTTTCAATTTTATTTTAGCTTTAGTTTTTAACTGATGCGGTCCATCTGTTAATGGAGTTTTATCCAAATCCAATTTGATCTGCGTTTCTTGATTGGCGATTAATTTTTCATCTAAAAACCAATCTGCTTTTTGAAAAATTGTGATGCTACTCTCTGTTTGAATAATAGATTCCAAAGTCACCATTTGTCCTTTGATATAATTTCCAACTTTTCCAAGATGACTGTGAATGATGTAGTTTTGATAAACCTCATCTTGAAGCGTAATTTGTTTTTCGATCATTTGATCTTCATATTTTGCAGTAACAGTATAAGTTTGACCAAAACGAGCATCTTCAGCACTAAAAGTTCCAGGTACTTCTAAGGGACGAAATTCGATAGAATTATTACTCGACCAAATGGTAGACCCAGTGACATTTATTTTTTCTTTGAGTCGATTTCCTTTGTCATCAAGAACTGTTTCTTCTGCTTCCAGAATAAAATTAATATTTTTGTTGCCTACTTTTAATGAAGAATCGTTGAGTATTATCTTCAACTCTCGCTCAATAACTTTTCCCTTTTTAGTTTTTAAGGTAAATGGATAAATATTATAAACTTGGTGTTGGTCTTCGTCATAGACATTCAACAGTTTAAAAATCACATCACTTGCAAAGAGTTGATTATTTAATTTTAGAAAATTTTCAGCACTAAAATTAATTTTCCCATCATCTGAAATTTCAAAATAATTTTTAGATGCTCCTGCTTTTTCAAAATCTTCTTTTCTGTCAAAAGAAATGAACCAATAATCATTAATATGACTCTTGACACTTTCCTCTTTTTTATCGTGTTTATAAGACACAAAAGCATCAAATTCTTTGATATCTCCAACATTAAATATATTCGCATCACCCACAATTTTTAACCGATCAAGATTTGATTCATTACCAGGTAGCCAACCTTCACGATAGCGAGGGTTAATAGTCGGAATATTTTGCCTTTGTTCCTCTGTCATCACTTCCGTAAGAGTTAGTAAATTTGCTAATCCAGCCATACTTAACACAGAACCAAATCGTGATCTTCGTTCTACAGCAATCAACTCATTCGATTTGCGTGACGATTCCACCAGCAAATTCTCGATGTACCACGGACTGTATTTAAATCCATGAACCTTGTGATGATACATTGCTATAGCCGCCGCAGACGTAACAAAAGCTGCTGAAGCCGAGGTTCCTGATATAGATTCAACTTTTCCGTTAAGTCCTATTGCTTCAATATTTTGTCCCGGAGCTACTAGCTCAACATCCTCTCCGTAATTTGAAAATATCGGCATGAATTCTTTTTGCGATTCTATTGCTTGATCTATGGCTCCAACGGCAACTGCACCTAAAAAATATTTTCCCCAACAAGCAGGAACTTGAGTTCTTTGAAAATTAAGTGGGCCATCATCATTAGCTGCTGTTACTGGATAACCAACTTTATGTTCCACCACATGTTGAATTCCATTCCCAGCTGAAAAAGTAAAAAACACTCCCTTCTCAATGGCTCGATAAATTGTATAACCAATTAACGGGCTACAACCATAGTCATCCGTACCGAGAGAAATATTTAGAACTTCAACACCTAAATTAACTGCAACAGTAATTGCCTGAATAGCATCACGCATTTTAATACTTGAAAAATCATCCGTAAGTTTAAGAGGAATAAGCTGGATATATTCATGAGCAAGTCCATATGTTTTTGAACCAATAATAGAGGCCATCTGAGTACCATGTCCTTGTTTATCTTCTGGGTTGTCTGATTTTAATTTTGTATTTGTTAAACGCAAGTCTGTTACTACGTCATGAAACTCAGGATTAAGATCCGTTAATCGTTCCGCAAGTGATGTTGGGTTTTTAAAATCTGCCATATCAATCCCCGTGTCAATAACTCCTACTTTGACTCGTTTAGCATTAGGTAATTTCGTCATGTTAGAAAATTTTTCACGAACATCATTAGAATAACCCATGAGGTCTTGATATTTTTCCGATTGAGCTGCTTTGACGCTCGCAGGCTGAGCTTTTTTATTGATATCTATATCTGCCAAAACTACACAAGAGTCACTTTCAACGTTTTCTGTATATTGTTTTAATTCCATATCCTCAGAAAGCTCCACTGAAAAAACAAATTCATTGGAAAGCACATCGTAGTCAGGATCAACTTTTTTGAGATCAATGTTTTTTGTAAGCCAACTGCGATTTTCAACCTTTGATTCTTTAATACAAGAATAAGAAACAATGATGGTTATCGGTGTTCCCTTTCTAATAACATTTGCTCCACTCAATACTTCGTTTAGATCGGGTCGTTCTTTTAAATCAAGGGGAACTGTTTTTTGCTTTAGTTTTTCTTTTGGTGAGAGATTACTCATTTGGCCCGAAAGATATTTGGGGATCTCGTCACCAGATTTTTCGTCAATTTCTTTAGAATTAAGATCTGGAGGGTTTAATACTTCTTCAACAGTTTTAGGATTAGAAGTTTCTTCCTTTGGAATATTTTTATTTTTATATTTTGACCCATAGAATTTGGTTGTGGAACCACACTGTCCGAAAATGAAAAAACAAATTGATATTAAATAAAATCGCATTGTCCTTTTATCGGAAATTTTCATGGAAAACTTAAAGAAAAATACCCTAAAGTTTTTCAATCACTTTCCGATAGTGTTCTGTAATGAAGAAGAAAGAAGCATCTTTTAGTTATTGTGCTTTGAAAGTATTATTATTTTCAGAGGTTTTTCTTTTATTATTCACCTCTTGCGAATCAAGTAAAACAACAGATCATAAAAAACCAACATCTGCCAATAGTTTAAACACCCCCATATCTGAAACTGATCAGGATTCATCAGGAGAAGAAATTTTACAATCGGATGAAAATAATCAAGTTGTAATTTCAGAATCGGATAACCTTCTCGGAGTTAATATTCCCAAGGGAGCACTTCATCAAGATTTAAACCCAAAAATTAATATTTCATCTATCAGAAAAAACTTTGAAGATATTTTAAGCAGCGGAATCGTCAATAAAGAGATTGGTGAAGGTAGGACAGTTATTTTAGGACAGGGCGAATCAAATGAATCTACATCTATAGATTCTACTAATTTACAAAAAAACTATGAAATCAATTTTTTACTCAATAAAAATGATGTTGAAGATATCAATAAAATTGGTCTGGTGATGCGTATTCATAAAGATGGCAGTGAAGATGAAACGCGAATTATCCCGGAATCTATTTTAACGAAATCGAGTGTGGGTGATAATTTTAATTTGAGCTTTAAAGTTTCAGATACCAATATAGATCTACAACCCGTCATTTTGGAGAGTGAAAATATCAACGCAAAAGACCTTTATTATCCCGCTCCCGAAGAGCCACAAAATTTAAAATGCACTGCGACAAGTCATGACTCGATTAATTTATCATGGACCAGTAGAGGTGGATTCGTCAGTGCCTATCGAATTGTCTATGCTAGTGGAACCAATACAGTAGCAACAGCAAATGCTTGTTCAGCAGGTACAGTCCTCGGAGGAGCTGATTTTCCTGGGACATCGACAAGTAAACTTATTTCAGGTTTATCCTCTGACACAGAATATGACATTCGTCTTTGTGCCGTCGCGGTTGCAATACCTGAAAATAAAATTTCATCAGGAGTAACCTGCAAAGTAAAAACTCCGCTTCCCGAAAATGTCCGCATGAAGATCGCACTGCAAACGGGAACAGATGGTTTTAAGTTTTATGATCGACAATCAACAGCACCCATTGGCAACAATTTAAATTCTGTAACTTGGAATACAAATTTAGATTCCACTTTTTTAGATACATTCGTTTACTTCGATTTTAGATACAATTTTTTGACAACCCCTAAAACAGAAGATAACGAATATAAAAAATAATTTTATGTGGCTTCTCCTGGATCGCAAGGAACCCGCACAAAACTTTACTTAGCTGAATTAGATAGCAACAATTCATGGATTAAAACGGATCACTCTAATGCTGTTAATAATGGATCATCTTTTTTAGGCATTGCTTCCGCTTATAATAATAAAAATGAATTATATCTTGCTGCGGATATGCTGAACGAATTTTCTTTGCATAAATTAAACCCGACAACCAATGAGCTTGAAGAATTTTATACTTCCACCTCAGCTTGGGATTGGGATTTATCTAACTCTTCGTTACTTATTGACGGGAATAATAAACTCCATGTGGTGGGCGATAAAAATACAAACTTTACAAATAAGTTGTTCTATCTAACAGGTGATGAAATAGCAGGAATGAATTTAAAAATAATTGATTTAAGCTCTGTATGCAGTTCTCGATTTCTTTATTCTGCTACTTCTTCACTCAAAGCATCATTTAATCCTAATGGGCAACTTTTCGGATTATACGGTTGCGTCCAAAATAATTTAGTTAAATATTTATATTTTGATTTTTCAGGTTTGAATCCTACTTATTCAGAAATATTATCTTTAACTAAAGAATCATGGGATGTTGGAGTTCCCACGCAACCCGTCATCACTCAAGATGGCACTATTTATTTTGCGACAATATCAATAGGTGATTCGGGGACAACATTTATTAAAGTTTACAAAAAATCACCGTCAGATTCTTCAGCTCAGGAGATTAAATCTATTTCAGGCAATGTTTCTGATACTAATACGGCATATAATCGTTTTTATTCAGTTCAAATTGAACGAGATTTAGCGGGATATCTTCATTTGGTTTATTCCACTGTGTCTGGAGCTTTTTTTTCAAACCGAAGCATTAAAATATTTCATCTCATTTATGCAGGTTCAAATTGGAGCAATGATGATCTAGTGAGTGAAAGTTTACAATATTGGTGGAGCGACAATATACTAAATCTTTATAATATTAAATCAATTGATATCTTAGGAATTCCAAGAAATACTTTTTGGTCGAACGAATAATTTTGAGCGTGTTGCAAAAAGGTCATCTTAATTAAGCAGTAAAAGCGGCCCATCTTTCGCTCCACAACGAGCAAACACGCGGTAGCCTTTGGGTGGATTATCAATCACGTTATCTCTCAATGGAACAAAGGATTGATCCGTTGGGTTAGACCCTAGAATAATGAGTTGATTTGCGTTAGGACAATCAAGGTCACGGTAAAGAGTCAAAATACTTCTCTTGGATTTAATTTCTTCAATACGCCTCAAACTCAATTCTTGATAGTCTTTCGCGACACCATAAAAATCAAATTGCAATGTTTCACCTATTTTATCAGTGCCCTTACAACTCGCTCGTGCTTTAAAAGTTTGTTTTTCATAAGCAAGAAGCTCTTTAGGAATTTGATGTTGAAACTGTGATGTGCATGATTGCCATAAATCGGGACCACCGAAACTACATTCTGTAATAATATCTTTTACGTCACATGTAGAATTGTTTGATATAAGTTTAAAATCAATTTTCAAAAACGGATCGGAAATAAAAATATCCATCGGCATACCGCTCTTAAAATTGGGATTATTTAATTCTAATTTAAGTGGATCGCTAGCTGATGATGACGGTGTCGGGCTTGAATTCGTGATCGAAAAACTTTTTTCTTTCTCTTGAACAAGCTGATTTTGTTTTTTTGCTTTAATGATTAATTTATGTTCTCCTGAAGAAAAATTTTTAATATTGATGGTGCGATTTTTACATTCAATGGGATCAATGGCTTTATCATCCACCATACAATCAAGCGTTAAATCTTTAGATTCTCCATCAAGAAAAAAAACGAGGCTCGCTGAATTAACCTCCAAACGCAAATTAGAAAATGCTTGCTCTAAAGAAGGTGATGGTTTTGGCTGTTCAACATTTTCATTTTTTTTGGTACAGAATAAAAAAAATAAAAAGCTGAGTGATAGTATTTTATGAATTTTCTTCATTTCTTTCCTATTATAAGTTAGTTTTATGAATATACACAAGTAGGAGGATTAATTTCATGACAAAAAAAATTCTTTTTTTATGTAGTTTAACTATTTTTTTATCCAATCATCTGCAAGCAAAGCCAAAAAAGAAAGATAGCGTCGAAACCAAAAAACAAGAAGCCGCATCACAAGAAAATATTGATATTATAAAATTAGATGCTGGAAAAATCATGGAGGAGGCTGAAAACATACGCAACCCCCAAGGAAATTATCAAACAAATGTGGAAATCATAGATCAAGAAGGTGATAAATCAAAAGACGTTAGAACTTATGAAACGATTGTTAAGGGTCGAGATAAGACATTAGTCAAGTTTTTAACTCCCGCAACTGATGCAGATAAGAGATTACTCATGTTGGATAACGACATGTGGTTTTACACAAGATCCGCAGCCAAACCGATTCGCATCGCTCCACGACAAAAATTATCCGGCAATGCTGCTTACGGAGATGTCACGCGACTCAATTTTACCGGCAACTACGAAGCAAAAATTTTAAAAATTGAAGAATTAAATAAAGAAAAAATTTTGGTACTTGATTTAACAGCCATCACTGGACGACCTGTGACCTATGATAAAGTTGAATATTGGGTTCAACATAAAGATCACAAACCCATTAAAGCACTTTACCTCACGCGGTCCGGCAAAGTGATTCGTGAGGGATTTTTTGAAAACTTTACGGATGTCTTAGGCATTCAACGCCCTGCGAGTTTTCGGCTAGTAAATTATTTAAATAAAAACCACACCACAACGCTTAATTATACGAATACTAAAAAAGGCGATTTTCCTGATGCATTATTTTTGAAAGAAAATTTGAGCAGAAATTAAATTGACAGTTAGGTAAGTTAAAGGCACATTTAAAAGAATGTCATGCCCAACGACGAACGTAGTGAGGAGTGCCTGGGCATCTTATACAAATAAGTTTCTGGATTTTTAGGGGCACATAGCTCAGCTGGTTAGAGCGTCGGTCTTACAAACCGAAGGTCCAAAGTTCGACTCTTTGTGTGCCCATTAATTTTTTCTTAATAAAAACCCCTTAAGATACCAACTCTCAGGAAAATGCAGCATGATCGAATGATCTTTGGATTGCAGAAATATTTTCTCGATAGAAACATTTTCTCTTAATTCATAAGCCGCACCGAAAGCAATTTTTTGTAAAAGATCGAGTGAAATGGATTGTGAACAAGAAAATATGGCAATGACACCATGAAGGTTTAAAATCTTCAAACTATTTTGAATCAAATCTTTATATCCCCGACTAGCTCGTAAAATATCTTTTTGCGAAGGAGCCATCTTCGGTGGATCTAAAATAATGAGATCAAATTTTTCATTTTTATTTTTTAAGACTCGCAAATAATCGAATACACTTTCTGAAACATGTTCAACATCATGAGATGAAATTCCATTTAATTCAAAATTTTTTTTCGATAGCTCTAGCATTTCTCTCGAAGTGTCCACATTCACCACACGGCCGGCTCCACCTAATTTAGCTGCAATGCCAAATCCCCCTGTATATGAAAAGCAATTGAGCACTGCTTTATTTTTTGACATAGATTGAATAATCGAACGATTTTCCCTTTGATCTAAATAAAACCCTGTTTTATGTCCTCGATGAACATCCACTAAATATTTTCTTTGATCTTCTAAAATTTCGACCAAACAAATTTCTTTATTTTCTTTTTCAACCGTTAAACCTTCTTTATGGCGACTTCCAGAGTCACGTCGGAAAATAATTTTTCCTTGAATATTATTTTCTTTTAGTGCCTGAATGATTTGATCTAAAAAAAATTCACCAAACTGTGAAGAAATTTGGATAACAATAAAAGCATCTGTATATTGGTCTATGGTAACGCCTGGTAGACCATCCGATTCATGATGACATAATCGCCAAGCATTGGACGCAATATCCATTATTTTTCTTTTTTCAACGACATTCTTTATTTTTTGTGA
>CAZFSQ010000032.1:0-11309 GCA_964521975.1 uncultured Oligoflexales bacterium
AAATGATGAATTATCGTGGAGTTGTTTTTGGCGATGAGGATGTCCATCAAAAATTAGATGATTATAAAATGAAAACTCGTGACGGCCATTGTCCTGGGCTTAGAGGAAAAATGCTCAACGCCTATAAAGCAATGGGAATTGAAACTTGTCATGAGTCCACGGAAAAAGATGAAGCAAGTGAAAAAATTTCTAAAGGTCTTCATGTATGGATTCGTGAAGGATCATGTGCGAAGGACGCTCACGAACTTTTCCCAATTTTAAATTCTTATTCATCAAAAAGAATTGGATTTTGTAGTGATGATCGAAACCCATTTGATATTGAACATGAGGGACATATTGGTTTTATTTTAAATATGGGATTAAAAAATGGAATTGATCCCATCAGTATTTTTACATCAGCAACTCTGACACCAGCACTGACTTACAATTTAAAAGATCGTGGTGCAATTGCACCAGGTTATTTAGCTGATTTATGTTTAATTGAGCCTAAAAAAAACAGTGGGAATATTTGGAGCGATGGATTTATTTTGAAGGAAGTTTTTAAGAGGGGGAAAAGTGTTTCTAGCAATAATAATTCTAACAAAATAAAAAATGATACGTCAAAAAATCTTCATCTTGCTTTTTCACCGGCAAGGGAACATCTGAAAATAAAAGCGTTAGAAACCCCTCACAAATGTCGCGTGATTCAAGTTCTCCCACAAAAAATTTTAACCAATCAAATACAAATAGAAATGATCGCTGGTGATGGCGAAATAAACGAAGATTTATCACGTGATATTTTGAAAATCGGAGTTTTTGAAAGGCATCATAAGACAGGAAATTATTCTATAGGGTTAGTCAATGGATTTCAGATTACTGATGGTGCAATGGCGACTTCGATCAATCATGATTCGCACAATATCATCGTTGTTGGATCTTCCGATCATGCTATTTTACAAGCTATAGAAAAATTAATTTCTATTGATGGCGGAATGGTTGTTTATCAAGAGTCAAAAAATATTTTTGATTCTTTGGCTCTTCCCATTGGGGGGCTGATGACTGATATTTCACCCCAAGAGATTAGTCAAAAAATAAAACAAATGAAAAAATTGGCGAAAGATATCGGATGTGCATTGAATGAACCTTTTTTACAACTTTCATTTCTTGCGTTACCAGTAATTCCCACTCTAAAAATTACAGATCGCGGATTGGTCGATGTTGAGCAATTTAAAAAAGTTTCTTTATTTTGTTGAGGTAGAAAAAAATGATGGAAAGTTTTTTAGGGCATCGAATTTTTTTAGATGAGAAAAAAATTCATTTTGATAAAAATTCTGGGAAAAATAAGTTGGCTGATTTTTCAGCAGCGGTACTTTTTTTTGAAGTGGACGAAAAAAAGAAAACTCATAAACCAGAACATCTTTGGTTGGAAAATGTTCCTGATTGGCAATGGAAAAATTTTGTTGAAAAAAAAGATAACCAATTATTTTTAGGAACGGAAAATGGCCCACTCATTATTTTAAAAATAAATCGCGGAACAGCTGTCAAAACGCATCAAGGTTTTGGCGTCTCCAAGTTGGGTATTCATGGAAATATTCGGCAGATGACGGGCCAAGCATTGGCAGGTCTTAGATCAAACAAACCGCAAAAAATATTTTTTGATGTGTGCGAGACAAATTTTAATGAAAACGAATGGAGTGAGGTTCTCTTGGCTTGGGGAGTTTCAGTATATCAATTTTTACCGGAGCGATTTCCCACGGAAAATAATTTAGCAAAAAAATTTGCCCCAGATATTGTTTTAATTTGTGACAATAAAAAAATAAAAAAAGAGAAAATTTTAGCGAAAATAAATTCTGTAAATTTGACGAGGCATCTTGTTAATTTGTCACCTTCAGATTTACATCCAAAATCCTATGCAAACTTTTTTCATGACCTTTTTTCAAAAAATAAAAACTCAAATATTAAAGTCAAAATTTTTGGTCCTGAAGAAATAAAAAAACAGGGTCTTAATCTTCATTATGCTGTGGGGCAAGCAAGCGAACATGGCCCACATTTGGTTCATTTAAAATATCGCCCAGAGAAAAATAAAAATGCATCACCTATTATTTTAGTAGGTAAAGGAATTACGTTTGACAGCGGTGGTTTGGATATAAAAAATTCTGCTGGAATGCGTCTAATGAAAAAAGATATGGGTGGTTCTGCCACTCTTGCAGGTGTGGCTCTTTGGCTTATGCAGGAGAAACCAGAAATAGCTTGTGACTTTTTTCTACCTCTCGCTGAGAACGCTATTAGTGGAAACGCCTATCGCCCTGGCGATATTTATGAAGCCTACAGTAAAAAAACTGTTGAAATTCACAATACAGATGCTGAGGGAAGATTACTTTTGGCCGATGCAATTAGTTTTGGATTGAAAAATTTAGAAAAAGAAAAGCCAAAAATTTTAATAGATGTGGCAACACTCACAGGAGCCGTGAAAGTTGGTCTCGGTGCTGATGTCCCTGGGCTGTTTTCTAATAACGATAGTTTGGCAAAGGAATTTATCGAAGCATCATTTAATGCCTCAGAATTTTGTTGGCGGTTGCCGCTTCATGACGGTTATGTCGAGCAACTTAAATCTTCCGTTGCGGATTTATCCAATTGTTCTAATCAATCATTTGGTGGAGCTATTACCGCAGCACTTTTTTTGCGAGAATGTTGTTCCATCCAAATTCCTTGGTTACACTTGGATATCTACGCTTGGAAAGACAGTCCTTCGGGACCTTATTTAGAAGCAGGGGCAACGGGACAAATGGTTTTATCTATTATTGAATGGCTTACCCGTCATGCCCAACGAGCACCGGAGGTGCGAAGTGCCAGGGCATCTTAATAAAAAAAGTAAGGTTGAAAAAAAATGAAACATAATATTCTAATCACAGGAACACTCCATCCAATTGCAATTGAGAAATTTAAAAACAACCTCTCAGTCGAATTAAATTATCGACCTGAATGTCCGCGAGAAGAAATTTTTCAGGAAATAAAAAATGCTCATGTTTTAATTTCTCGTAGTGAAACCGATATTGATCAAAAGTTAATTGATGCGGGGCCTCAATTAAAATTAATTGCCAGAGGTGCTGTCGGAGTTGGGAATATTGATATTGATTACGCAACAGAGAAAGGAATTCTCATTGTAAATTGCCCAGGAAAAAACACAAACTCTGCGGCAGAACTTACCATGGGTCTTTTATTATCCATGATGCGAAAAATTCCCCATGCACAAGAAACGATGAAAAAAGGCGGGTGGGATCGTCACCGCTTTACAGGTTTTGAGTTGCGAGGAAAAAAAATAGGGATCGTTGGACTTGGTAATGTGGGACATCGTGTGGCCAAATTTGCTCTTGGCTTTGATATGGAAGTTTTTGCGTATGACCCTTATATTGCACCTGAAGTATTTCGCCGACATGGTGCGATTCAATGCGAGTCGCTTTTTGATATCGCAAAAAAAGTAGATATCCTGACTTTGCATATACCGCTCAATAAAGAAACAAAAAATATGATTACTAAAGAAATTTTATATGCGATGCCCAGCGGAAGTTATCTTTTGAATGCTGCAAGAGGGGGGCTTGTTTCGGAAGAAATTATTTTAGAGGCATTAAGTGAGGGGCAATTAAGTGCTGTGGGAATTGATACCTTTGAAAAAGAACCTAAACCTAATCCAAATTTAATTTCACATCCAAATGTTTATTGTACGCCTCATATTGGGGCATCAACTGTGGAAGCTCAAATTTTAATTGGACAAACCGTGTATGAACAAGTGATGAAATCTCTTGAAGGGCAAGTGGTCGATTATCCGATTAATCTTCCAGAGATCGGGGTGATCCAAAATATTTTTGTCAAATCTTATGCAGTGCTCGCAGAAAAACTGGGTTCCATGCTTGGGCAGTTGCTTGAATTTAATCCTACGAAGATGATGATTCAATATCGTGGGTCTCTTTCTAAAGAGGAGCATCATCTTATTCGCTTGAGTTTGCTAAAGGGTTACGCGGGTCATGTTTTGAACGAATATGTTTTGTTTGTGAATGTAAATTCGCATATTGAAAAAATGGGTATCAAGATTGAAGAAAAAGAAGATCCTTCTTTTCAAAGTTATCGCTCTGCAATAAAAATTTCTGTCGCGGGGCAAACACCCGAAGAAAAATTGATGCTGGGTGGAGTGGTGTTCGATGAAACAAATATTCGATTGTCTCTTATTAATGATTTTTATTTTGAAGTGGAGCCAATGGGGCATATGCTCATTGTCGAAAATCATGATCGTCCTGGAGTTATCGGTGATCTCGGAAATTTTTTAGCAAAGAAAAATGTTAACATTGATACATTCCATCTCAGCCGTAATAAAAAAGGCGGTAAAGCGATGGCTCTTATAAGAATCGACTCACCTTTAGATGGTAAAGAATTACCGCAGTTGCAAAATTTAAAAAATATTATTCGAGTGAAATTGTTGTCGATTTAGAATGAAAAAAAAACTTCTTATCATATTTCTTCTTTCTTTTATCATCCTGGCAAGTTCCTTGTTTTTCGCTCTTGGTTTTTACTCTTACTGGCTTATCAAAAATCCATCGCGGCTATCACAAAAAATTTATGATGCAACAGGAGTTCTGGTTTTTTTTGAGGATGTATCCTTAGCTCCTGATCTTTATAGCCCTAAGATTGAATTAAAAAAAGTTAAAATATTTTTTAATCACGGTTCAATTGACCCAGAAGTAAGTCTTCATCAATTGAAGATTTCACTTGATGCTCCTTCTAGTTTTAAAGAAAAAAAGTTATTTTTTTCTATTTCAGGAGAATATCTTATTTCAAATTTCGGCAATTTATTTCGTTCCTCTCTACTCGTTAATTCTTTTAAAAGTAAGGCAACATTTTCAAAATCTGGTTCTCTTATCAAAATGATTTGGGATGATGTGTTGATTGAAACGGATGATTTAAAATTAAAAGGTTATTCCCATTGGGAAATCTCTCAAGAAAAAAGTATTTCCCCCAAAGTTGATATGGATTTAGAAATTTTGCGGGGGAATGGAAAAAACAAATCTGTTTATTTGCCAGTGACTATTATGGATCGGGATTTAGTGGCTTGGCTCGATCAAGGGATAGAGCAAGCTCAAATTACAAGCGGCAAACTTATTCTTAAGGGTAATTTATTTGATTTTCCTTTTGATGCTAAAAATTCTGAGCAAGGACAATTTTATGTAAAATTTCATGTTCGAGATGGTCTCTTGAATATTTATCCAAAGTGGCCCAAGGTCCATCTTCAAGAATCAGATATTCTTATTTCATCGCATCATTTAGAAGCTCTCGTGCAAAAAGGAGAGTTTGATTATATTCCAATTAAAAATGTGGGAATTAAAATCCCATCTTTTTCAGAAAAAGTTTCTCGTTTGCTTGTGTCTACTATTTTAGAGCACGATAGTTTTAATTTACTGGATGCAACTTTTAATTTGCCCCCTCTACAAAAATTAAAAAAATTTCAAATTTTAAGTAAAGATCTCGGTTCTTCTAAAGTTGATTTTAAGATGAATCTTCCTCTTTCAGAAAAACAATTAAAAAATGTGCGGGTGGATTTAGCGGGTGAATTAGAAATTCCAAAAAAAAATATTTTTTCTTTTTGGCAGATGAATATTTTAGGTGAAAAAATAAAAAATAAATTTTTTTATGTGACGAATAAAAAAATGAATTCACAAAAAGTTATACATGAAAAAAATCAGATTATTTTTAATCTCGAAGGTTTTTCTGGTTTACTTGATTTAGAAAAACCAACTTTTTTGCGATTTGATTTTTCTTATATTGATATGGAAAAAACGCTTAAACTTTTAGATTGGGTCGAAACGACGATTAAATTTGATCCTCTGGAAAATAAAAAAACTTCACAAAATGAAATACAAGTGCAAGCGGATCAAATCAAAATTGAAGATCTTTTGATTAAAAATATCGTTTTAGAGATGGTGACTGAGGGGGATGATTCCAAATTTGTGACACTCGTTGCTCAAACAGACAACTCCAAATTTAAGATGAAAAAAGGTCGCACAACGCGAAGCAACGAAAGTAATAATTCTGAAACTTTTATTTCAGGGGTTGTGGAATCTCAGAGCCTGGCTAAAGATATGAATACTTATTTTGGTGGAAATGATTTCGACGGTTTAAAAGGTAAAACAGAAATTGATCTTAAATGGCCTGGAGAGTTTTGGGATTTTAACCCTAAAACTGTTGAGGGCCGTGCTAAGATAGATTTAAAAGATGGAATTGTTCGAGGAAAAAATTCAGTTGTTGGAACTTTTTTGAATGTTTTAACACTCAATTTTATTCAGGCATTACGTGGTGAAGAAAAAATAAATTCCGTTCGGGGACAAGGATATATTCGCAAGGGACTCGCAGAGACAAAAGAATTTGAAATTCTATTTAGCTCGAATCATCTTCACTTTACAGGAGAAGCTGAGCCGTTTGATAAAAAAATAAATATGAAAGTAAGATCTAATATTAATCTTTCAGGAGCCGTCTCAAATGTCTCTTTTGGTTTACTCAATCCTATTTTAAACCCTAACCAATGGTTTACTAAAATTATTCCCAAGCCTGGAGAACTGATTAATAAATTTATGGAGCAAACCTATCAAGTATCAGGATCGTGGAATGAACCTGAAGTTAAATTAGTGAAGATTATGGCCGTGCCGGTGAGGTAGAAAAAAAATGTCAAGCCGACACTTTTTCCTTCGTTAAAGAATTTTCCCCTAGCATTTTATTTTCTTGTTTCAAAATAATTCCCACATAATATCTTGGAACATTTTGTGGATTTAGGAATGATTCTAAGAGGGGTGACTCATCAAAAATCGAACCGTCGGTGAACATTTTTTCTTTCATAAAAGTCTGAATTTTTTCTTTCTGCTGCGAATTCAAATTGAGATCCAGCTTCGATGTATCATACGAAATGACATAGGCGTGAGAGCCTGTAACACTTGTCTCAATCGCCCAATATCTTAAGTCATAACCATTTTGAAAACTAAGAACCACCTCATTAAATGGGGTGATCACATTTTCTTCTCCTAAGACAATCGGTCGAGCTTGACCGAAATGTCCACTAATTACTTTTTTATCTTTCTTTAAGAATAGTGAATAAGAAATATTCACTGCGAGTAATTCTTTAATCCCTGCTGTATTTTGAATGATATTGACTAAATCAGAGCGAATGGAACCTTGAATCAATGAATAAATATCGCCTTCAATTAAATGATATCTTTGTGTTTGAAAATAATACCAGATGACCGCACTCAATTTTTCTCTAATTTCTTGAGGTCCTAGTAAATTGACATAACACATAAAATATCTTTCACTTCCTGAACGAAATCCGACGTACCAAGCACTTTCTCGGCGTGTACGTAATTTTCCACGACGCACTTGATAAAGCCACGGACAATTTTCAAGTTGTTGAGCACCGAGTTGATATAAGAATTTTCCACTCCCCGAAATAAGCCATGGAGCTGAATCAAGTGGTTTGGCATTGAATAAAATTCCAAAATTTCCACCTAAAGAATTTAGATAGGGAATATAGAAAGAACTCTCTTTATTAAAAAGTTCCAACTCTTCTATTACCATAATCCCGATATTTGAACCTCCAACATAAACAGGAATCATCGTGATCATTTCTACAGATTTTTTTTCCTGTAAATTGAGTGATGACCCACTTGCTTGGTTTTCAATTTGAGTAGCCTCTGATTTTTTTAGAGTCTTAGAAAAATTATTTTGACCTCCCCCTTCTTGTTTTGTTTCAATCACCATGGTCATTTCCGTATTAATTTCTTTTTGGTTTTCTTTACGAAGAGTCTCATTTTCTATATCCGTAGCCAGCGAAGAATTTTCTTCCCAAGGTTTTCCGTACACAGGTAAAAAGAGTGCTGATTTGACATTCGTGTAAGGAGAAATAAATTCTGCCATTTTTCTTCTTTGATTTTTTTCTAAGGGATTTCCGTCCTTACTATACGTTAAAACAACTTCATTAGATCCTGAGGTTAAAACAAAATGAACGCTTTTAAATTCGAGGACTTCTCTCAGTTGAATGACTAAATTATTTAAATCTTGCACCATCGGTGATGGATTTTCGATCAATGCAGAAACTGTCTGCAAATTTTTAGTTATATAATTTTTCATTTTTTCATCACTGATCAATTCTATGGTTTGTGATTTACTTAAATTTTCACTCAACTTTTTATATTTAATTTTATTTTTAAGCATAATTTTTTCGACATAATCAATCAAACCGCCCATTTTATATTGACAGGCTTTAACATAGGCCCGACGAATATAATCATTTTTATGCACACGCTTCAGACGTAACAAATGGTCACCAAACCAAAGTGTTGAGAAAATTTGTGAGAGTGAATCACCACTCAAACGTGATACTTGCAAAGCTTCATCATAAGTTTTTCTTGCCAGATTATATTTCCCCATGAGTTCATATAATCTTGCTTTTGCTAAACAGATAACGGAACGACCTTGGCCTTTTATTTTTTTGACTCTCTCAAATAATGCATTGACTACCATTTTCATTTCACTATCTCGCATGAGTCGCCGAGAATACTCTTGCTCAAAAAGTGTGGGGAAAGTCGTAAGAAAAATAATGATAAAATCTTCTTCAAAGGGCAATAAATATTCAAGCGACTGCCCCTGACAAAAGTTGTTAACCGTTTGAGCAAAACTTTCGCGTGCTTTATCTTTTTCACCTTTAGCAAAATAGAGCTGTGTCTCAATTACATAGATAAATGTATCTTGAAAACGAGCTTTTACTTTCTCACGTCGCTTTAAATAAGATTCCCCTGTGCGAACAATATTGTCTCGTTGATTTTGTAGGAGATAACTGTAAAGCAAAATGGAAATTCCGCGTGGACTTAAATAACTTCGTGTCGGAATAGAGTCGGGGAGATAGGACGTATATTGTAAAACTTCATCAAACTCACATTTTTGGAAGCTGCGATAAATAGAAAAAATGAGAGCATTGACGTATTCATGTCGTTCGTCGTGAATGTTAATAAATTGTAGGGAACGAAATAAAAATTGTTTTAATTCATCGGAATATCCTCTCGGATAATCAAGAGCGGCTGCTCGTAAAAAACATAAATACCCATACGTATCCTTTAATCCCATTTTCTGAGCAAAAGACATTCCTACTTCAAAAACTCTGTAGGCCAAAGATAAATTCCCTTCTAAACCAATATAGGCTGCTCTCTCACACACGATTCTGATGGCAAGATCGGGCGGCAATGTATATTTCAATGCTTTTTGCAAAAGCCAATCTTGCGTATAAAAAACAAGTCGAGGCTCTTCTTGCAAAAAAACTTGTGAACCCAGTGAAAGGGAACGAAACTTGAAAGTTCTATTTTGTATATCCTTCCACTCGTTGGGATTAATTTGATATGATTTTTTTAGTATTCTAAAAAATCGCGAGCTGGGTGAAAAGTTTAAATATTGATCAAGATAAAACCGAAGCCATGCCATTACTTTTTGAAATATATTTTGCCTCATCATTGAAAAATTCATTTTCTGTGCAACAGCGGTTAAATTATTTTTAGCTTCGCTTATAAATCCAGATAAAATCGACAACTTTAAAAGCTTAAAAACAACTCGCTCTTTACGAAGAGAATTTTGCTGTGATGGATTATTTTTAGCAACTTCTAAAATGTTCCGATAATTCTTAAGAGACTGTGAATATTTTTTGTTGAGTGTGCTCACATCGGCTAAATTTTCTTCAAGGTCCAACTGGTTTTCTTCCGAATTAAGTTGCGGCAAAAGAGAGAGCACTTCCTTGGCTCTTAAAAAATAAGTTTCGGCTGATTGCCATGCTCCAGATTTCCAGGCCGAAAGGCCAGCTTCAAAATTAAATTTATATTTTTTGGGATTTGCTAATTTTTCTAGTTCGTTATTCTTCGTCGGAATTTGGCTATAGTGGTGAGCAAGAGCAAAAATTGTTTTTGGTGAAAATGTTTGTGAAATATTTTCAATCATTTGTGCAATATCAAAATGCATTTTAATACGATCATTGATTTTAATGCGTGCATAAATAGAGTCTTTCACTCGTTTGTGGGTAAACATAAACTGTTTACCATAAAATTTATTTTCAGAATTTTCTTTAATACGAATGATTAGACCGTCACTAAGAGCTTGGTCAATCGCTTTATTTAAAATATGAATTTGTTTTTGATCCGAGATAAGAGTTCCAGTAAAAAAACTCATTCCCGCAGTAGCAGCTTTTTCTAAATAATAACGAGCCGTGTTTTCATAACGGAATATTTTAGTGAGAACAAGGTCAATACTTTCCACTTGAATGGGGGTCCCTTTAATTTCATCCAAATTATATTCCCATTTTTTTTCTTCCGCATTGAAGGAAATTAAATCACGGCTGACCATGTTTCTTAAAAGCTCAACCGCATAAAGTGGATTGCCTTGGCTTTGATCAAAGATGAATTGTTTGAGGTCGTGGAGAGAATTATTTTCCAGATGTAAAACACTGGAAACAATTTTTTCTAAATCGGGTTCTTGCAAATTTTTTAATTCGATTTTTTTAAACCGTCTTTTGAGTTTAGAAAATTTTTCGATAAAAGCATCAAAATGAGGGTTTTGACCCACCTCAAAATCACGATGAGAAACAACGAGCATAAATTTTTGTGAGTTGTTATAGCTAATAAAGTTATCCAAAAGTTGAATGCTTTTCTCGTCAGCATAATGAACATCCTCAAATATAAATACCAACGGTGTTATGCCATTGGATAAACATTTTGTAAAATCAGAAAACGCTTTCGTAACCTTATTAAATATATCTGCTTTAGAAATATCGAGATTATCGTTGAGTTCTTGATCAAATGCTTGACTGATGAAAGGACGAAGCCCAGGAACAACACGACAAAGCAGCCCGGCGTTTTCACCTAAAATACTTTTGATGTTCATTCGTAATTCATCAGCTTCGGTGGGTTTACTTTTTAAAATATTGATTAAATATTCATTGAATGCATTAGCAAATGCGTTGAACGGGAGAGCAATTTCATGCTGTGAAAATGATCCAGAAATATGACGCACACGACTTTCAATTAAATGCCCACGAAACTCATTAATGAGTTTCGTTTTTCCTGTTCCCGCATCTCCTGAAAGAACGATCAACTGGCTGCGAGATCCCTCCTGTGTGAGCGATGAAAATGATTGAATCATTTCACTCATCTCTTGATCGCGGCCTGACAATGGTAGCAGTGCTCCGACCGATTGAAACTGGTCATTCTGTCCAAGCGGAAAAATAAAATTATAATTTCTGCGATAAAGAATTTTTATTT
>CAZFSQ010000033.1:0-11306 GCA_964521975.1 uncultured Oligoflexales bacterium
AATTAGATATTCATTACTATGATGACCAGTATGGGATGCTTCTCATCCGTGGTCCAGGGCAAGTAACTTTAGTGGATGGTGGACGTGCTGCCAAAGTAAATGTTCTCTTGAGTCCAGAGAATCCTGGAATTTACGATGTGGCCGTCGTGGACTTTGAAGGTTCGAGTAAAAGAGTTGTTACGCAGAATGTTTCTAAAGGAAAATTTAAGGCTTTGCTTGATATACGAGATAAAATTATCCCTGGACTTATGAGTAGTAATAATGAACTGGCGGCAAGTGTCATTAGTAAAGTTAATGAAATTCATCGTCAAGGATATGGTATTGGAGATTTTCGTGAAACAGTGGGGCGTGATTTTTTTAAGCCGCTTACGAATATTAAAAATGCTGCACGCGATATGGATTTGTCAGAAATTATTTCACAATCCTCAGAAGCGATTTCCATTGCTTCAACTCCGAATGCACCTGGCGATAATTTATTAGGTAATGAACTCATTCGCATGAAAGATTCTAAAATTATGTCGGGTGGGAATGCTACGCTGACAGAATATTATGCAAATTTTGTGGGGCTTTTGGGGACGGAGACACAGAGAGCAAAACACATTGCAGAGTCAACCGAGGTTGTGCGAGCGGATTTAGAGAGTCGTCGCGATTCTATCGCGGGAGTGTCTCTTGATGAAGAAGCGATTAATCTTATGCGATGGCAAACGAATTTTACGGCTTCGTCTAAGGTGATTACAACATGTGATGAAATGCTTGAAACAATTTTGGGATTAAAGCGATAAGGAAAAAAATTAATCCATGAGAATTTCAGAGCGTCAAAGATATCAGAGTACCAATGACCGAATTTCTAAAGCACGTAATGACAATATGCATACTCTTGAAGAGCTTTCGAGTAATAAAAAAATTAATCGCATTTCGGACGATCCAGGTGGAGCGACAAAAGTTATTCGTGAAAAAGTAAAACTGGCCGATATTGAACAATTACAAAAGAGTGTTACTTTTTCTAAGGGTTTCATGGAGAGAACAGAAACGTCACTCTCGGCGATCAATGACCGACTGTCGCGTGCAAAGGAGCTTGCGATTCAACAGGCGAACTCGACTTATGGACCAGATAGTCGAACATCTGTGGGTGAGGAAATTTCAGAAATTATTAATGAGATCGTAGGTCTTTCCAACGCAACCTATAATAACCGATATGTGCTTTCGGGGTTTCGCACACAAACTCCAGCTCTCAATCCTGACGGGCAATTTTTGGGTGATGATGGGGCGATCTTTGTTCAAATCGAACCAGGAAAATATCAACAAATTAATTTACAGCCTCGAAAATTGTTTGAAGCAGACCCGGACGAAAGAGAAAAAGGCCACTTTGACCTAATCCATACCCTTGATATACTCAAGCAGGGTTTGACAGAGAATGATCCTCAGATGATTCAAAAATCTATCGATGAATTAGATTTTCAAATGACAAAAGTGATCACATATCAAAGCATGATGGGGGCAAGAAGTTTATCCTTGGAACAGGCCGAACAAAGGTTGGAACTTGCAAAAGAACAAAGCATGGAAACAAAATCCAAGGTGGAAGAATCTGATTTTTATAAAGCGTCCTCAGATTTTCGCCGAACAGAAAATGTTTTGCAGGGAACTCTACTGGCATCTAATAAATTACTTCAACCATCACTTTTAAATTTTATGCAATAAAGGTTAAAAAAAATTGCTCGTATTAACAAGAAAAGTCGGAGAAGGAATTACGATTGGTGACAATATCAAAATTATTGTCATGCAAGTTAAAGGCAAACAAGTTCGTTTGGGAATTAAAGCTGATGCCAATACAGTGGTCCATCGCGAAGAAGTGTATGAGCGTATTCAAGACGAGAATCGAGCAGCGATGGGCACTGAAAAATCTTCATTACACGACGCCGCAAAAATTATTCGCTCAGAATCCGAACCTTCTAAAGTTGTAATAAGAAAAAGCCAAAATAAAATTTAAATAAAATAAAAATAAGTTTTATTTTATTTAAAATAAAACTGTTTTTAAATAAATATTAAAAATTTTATCATAATTTAGTTGCGTTTTTAAAATGCGGTGAGGTAAAATATAATTATAGTCGATCCAGGGAAATTATTAATAGTGGTACATAGAAGCGTGTCGGGTCGAGGGAAGATACATGATTAGAGAGAGACCGACAGCTTCGGTTTCGTTGCGTGTAAAATTAAGAGTGAGGAGTTCCTCGTGATCAAAGTAAAAACGACCCGTTTCGGTGAAATCGAAGTGCAGGAAAAAGATTTGATTGAGTTGCCTCATGGACTTATTGTATTTCCAGAACTCAAACGGTACATACTTCTTGACCACGATAAAGAATCGCCGTTCAAGTGGTTACAATCGCTTGATGATGGGGCAATCGCTTTTGTTATTGTGAATCCACTTTTATTTCGTCCAGACTTTACGGTCGAAGTATCTGAAGAAGAAGTATCAGATTTAGAATTAAAAAATGAAGAAGATGGTGTCGTTTCTGTGATTATTACAATGCCAACCAACCCACAAAATATGACAGCGAACTTGAAGGCCCCGCTCATTTTCAATTTAAAAAATCGCAAGGGCAAACAACTTATTTTGTCGAACCCTGATTATACAACGCGACATAATATCATCGAAGAATTGAAAAAACGTGCCGCCGTACAACAAACGACACAAGAAGAAAAAGTTATTGAACAGGCTAAAGAGGTGGCGGCTGAGATTGCAAAACCGAAAGCAAAAGCAGTGGGAGATGATGCCAGTACAGTTTCAATTGCCTCGTCATCTAAAAAGAAAAATAAGTAAGATAATTACTTCGTGAAATTTTGTGCGTGATATAAAGAAACATCAGTATCCAGTTATATAAAATAAAAAAAACTAAAATAATATTTTTTCTTTTGTTTTGTAAAAATAGCGATAGTCCTAATATTAAAAACAAGCTTGCTTCGATAAAAGCTCTTCCACCAAAAGCATCACCAAACCACCAAATTTCCCATGAAGAATTGACGTACCATAGACAAAGAAATCCGATAAGAAGTTTTAAGATGAGTGTGGAATGTTTTTTATAATACTCAAATATTCCCCAAAAGCTTAGTAAAAAAACAGGAGACCAAAAAAATAATCCATGTCGTGAGGAAAATAATGTTTCTATCAATTTGGGTTTCGTCCAGTGAAATGAGAGATGGTCATATTCATAGGCGTTCACTAAATAACTTCCATAAATAATTTTCCAAGAAAGTAATTGCAATATGAGGGGTACCGCCGCTCCTAAAGCTTTTTTATAATTTAAAAAATGTTGAATAAATGGCATCAGTATAAAAATATTGGTGGGTCTACAAACAAGAGCCATTGCGAAGGAAAAGCCAATTAAAAATTCATTCGTTTTTCGCTCTTTTTCAAGAGTCTTCAAAATTGAGAGTGTAACCCAAAAGTTTGAAACTACATGCACCATAAAAGGTTCGCGAAAATAATAATAAGAATAATTGGAACCTAACCAATATAAAGCGATGCTATAGAGTGCAGTTTGGAGATCAATTTTTATTTTTTCTGTGAGGAAAATAAAAATAAGTCGCATGGTCCAATAACCGTAGAACTGAATTAAAATAAGACAAAAAAACTGATATATGAAGCTATATCCATCGGGGGTAAAAATAGAAGGAAAGATGGTCGCAATAGTATGAGTTATGAGAAAAGCTGGAGCAATAGAGAGTGAAAGGCCGATAGGATAACGATTATGAAGATGTCCTGTCGGAGTTTTCTCTTTCAGTAATTTTTCATCAAAATCTTCATCCCAGTGATTTAAAATTTGATTGGAAAAATCTAAATCATGATCAATGATGAAACTTGGCAAGTAAACATAATAACCTCGGCCATCGGAAGTTACGACATTCCAAGAACCTTTTAAATAAAGAAATAAAAAAGTCAGAAAAAAATAAAAAATAGAAATAAATTTTAAAAACCGCATTTAAAGCAAATTTGCAGCCAGCGATGCTAATTTCGAGCGTTCCCCAGATTTGAGCGACACATGAGCAGCACAAGTTTCTTTTCTAAATCTTTCGATAACGTAAGTTAATCCATTATTTTCAGAATCAATATATGGATTATCAATTTGGTAAGGGTCTCCAGTGAGAATAATTTTTGTCCCTTCTCCTGCTCGCGTTAAAATGGTTTTGATTTCGTGGGGGGTTAAGTTCTGAGCTTCATCAACAATAAAAAACTGGTTGGGTAAAGAACGTCCTCGGATATAAGTCAAAGGCTCTACCGAAAGAATTCCTTGGTCGATCAATTCTTGATAACTTTTTGAAAATCTTTTGTGACGTGAAGCAGGACCGCCACCCATAATCAATTCTAAATTATCAAAAATAGGTTGCATCCACGGGTTGAGTTTTTCGTTCAAATCTCCGGGCAGAAAACCTAAATCTTTTCCTAGTGGAAAGACAGGGCGAGCGACAAGAAGTTTTTGATAAATATCTTCATCGGTTGTTTTAGCGAGACCAGCGGCAATAGCTAAAAGAGTTTTTCCGGTTCCTGCCCCACCTGTTAATGTTACAAGATTAATATTTTCATTGAGAAGAGCTTCCATAGCAAAAGTTTGCTCTAAGTTGCGAGGAAAAATTCCCCAAACCCCTTCGGTGAGAGGATCAATCATGCGAACCACTTTGTCTTCTGCATCATACATTCCATAAACAAATTGGTTTTCATCCTCTTTATCATGGAGAATAACAAATTCATTAGGATTTAACTCTTTGCCATTCGGAGGTAATGAAACTTCGCGATTCGCATAAAAATCATTGATGATATCGAGCGTAATCGCAACATGTCTTGTTCCTAAATAGAGCGATGAAATATCAACTTTATCGGCCTCAAAATCTTCAGCGACAATACCAAAGGCATCCGATTTAATACGAAGGTTGGTGTCTTTGGTGACGATAATAACTTTTCGCCCGTCGCCGAATTGTTTTTTGAGTGTAAGACCAATTGCCAGAATATGATTGTCTGTATTATCGGCGAGAAGTTCTGGGAGAATATCTTTATTGTGACCAAGATAAATAAAAATACTTCCACTGTTCTCTCGCTCAGGATCAATCTTTACACCATCACTCAAAGCACCGCGTTCTCGCAAACGATCAATCACGCGAGATACCTGGCGTGCATTGCGACCATTTTCGCTCATATCGCTTTTAAAACGATCGACTTCTTCAATGACAGAAATAGGAATAACAACATCGTTGTCTTCAAATTTAAAAATACTCTCTGGGGCCATGAGTAAAACATTCGTGTCGAGAATGAAAACTTTTTTCATCGAGGTTACCTTTTTTGTTTTTTAATATTAGGTTCTACTCTTTCATTTTAAATGAATGTGATACGATATTCTAGTTAGAATTTTAAAATGGAGTAATGTGTCAGCCAATGGTGACAGAAACCTGTGTCATCCCCAACGAGCGAAGCGAGTGCCTGGGGATCTTTTCATTCTTATAAGATGCCCAGGCATTTGCACCTTCGGTGCTCATTGGGCATGACAGTGGAATTTCTACCATCATTCACGGATAGCTTACAAAATGAATGAGGTTTTCGTATGAAAGAATTGAATCAAGAACTTTCCAATTTCAGTCGGCAGTATCAAGAACAATTTAAACAACAGAAAATGATTTTATCTTTCGAGGGTTTCTTAGAAGTGGTGCAAGAAAAACCACGCCTCTTATTACGCAATGCTTCCGAATATCTTTTGAATGTTTTTGAGCAAGGTGGATTTTATGATACACAAATTGGTCATGTGAAAGCCAAGCGATATAAAATTTTTGATCTACCGATATCACGTATTTCTCAAATTGTAGGCTGTGAAAGTGTACAAAATAATATTGCCAGTATTTTAAAAAGTTTTGTGCGGCAAGGAAGTTCAAGTCGTCTATTAATTCTTCATGGTCCTAATGGTTCGGCGAAATCCTCTACCATTGAAGCCATCGCGACGTCGATGCAAAAATATTCAGAGACAGACGATGGAGCAGTTTACCGATTTAGTTGGGTATTCCCGACTGAAAAAATTGCACATACACGAATGAAGGGAGAGACAAGTCCTATAGGGCTTGGAGCAAGGGACGAGATGCGGGAGGATCGGTGGGATACATTTGCCTTTCTTGATGAGAGTGATCTCGCTTGCAAAATTCATTCAGAGTTTAAAGATAATCCTATTTTTCTCATTCCGATGCCTCAGCGAGAGAGGTGGTTAAAGGAATGGGTTGCCAATAAAGAAAAAATTTCTATTGATGAAGTAAAGCTGCCTGCTCATATTTTAAAATTTGGTCTGAGTAAAAGAAACCAACTTATCTTTGAAAATTTAATGAATGCTTATGAGGGGAATTTCAATAAAGTGATGCGGCATGTACAGGTTGAAAGATTTTATTATTCACAACAATATCGTGTGGGAATTTCCAAAGTAGAACCACAAATGTCAGTAGATGCTCATGAAAAACAACTTACCATGCAAAAGCATTTTGCCAATTTACCCACATCTCTTCAAAATATAACTTTCTACGAAGCGTCAGGAGAATTGGTTGAGGCCAATCGAGGGATGCTTGAATTTTCCGATATGCTAAAACGCCCACTCGAAGCATATAAATATTTATTAAGCACAGTAGAAAATTCTAATGTGCAGTTGCCATCATCCAATGCCAATTTAGACCTTGTCTTTTTTGCGACTACGAACGAAAAACAACTGGATGCTTTTAAGACCGTGCCAGAGTTTGCTTCATTTCGTGGGCGTATTGAATTAGTGACAGTTCCCTATCTATTACTTCCTTCACAAGAGAAGAAAATTTATGAGCAGGATTTAGAAGCTCTTAAAAAATCCTGTCGCGTATTGCCGCATG
This sequence comes from uncultured Oligoflexales bacterium, assembly GCA_964521975.1. Taxonomy (GTDB): domain Bacteria; phylum Bdellovibrionota_B; class Oligoflexia; order Oligoflexales; family CAZFSQ01; genus CAZFSQ01. The sequence continues at coordinate 6,880 of CAZFSQ010000033.1, forward strand.
TTTTAGATTTACTCTGTCAATGGGCGGTGATGACACGGCTTAAACAACCTGACCCTGAAGTCTATGACCAAAGATATCGCACACTGATTTCTCGTCTTGATCCGCGTAGTAAAATAAGACTTTACGAAGGAGAATCGCTCATTCCTGGGTTTACAATGGATGAAATGCAAGTTTTGAAGGAAACAGCTCGTAAAATTTATTCTGAAAGTTTGGGTTATGTTGTGTATGAGGGAAGATTTGGTGCTTCGCCTAGGGAATTGCGAAATATTTTATATCGGGCTTCACAAAATAATAATCACATGGGAAATACGCTGACACCGATGAGTGTATTTAGTGAGTTGGATAATTTATTAAAAGATCGCACGGTGTATGAATTTTTGCAATTCGAGCCACGTGGAAAATATCATGACGTCGCGTTTTTTAATCGGGTCATAAAAGATGAGTTTTGTGATTTATTTTTTGAAGAGATTCGTCAGTCCATGAATTTAGTTGATATTCAACAATATGATCAACTTTTAAGAAGATATATTGATCATAGTATGGCTTTTGTTAAAAAAGAAAAAATTTATAACTCGAATACGAATTCGCACGAACCACCATCACCTAGAATTATGGACGAAGTAGAAAAAATCATTGGTGTGCAAACATCACCGGAAAAATTCCGAGAAAATTTACTGACCCGTATTGCATCGTTTAAAATTGAGCGGCCCAATGAGGAACTCGACATTTCCAGAATATTTGTGGATATCTTGAATAAAATTAAAGGGCATTACTATAAAGAGAAAGAAGTTATCATCGAAGATAATATTAAGTGTATGCAGATGATGGGAACGGATGAGCAAAGGCATTTAAGTGAGAAGCAGAAGAGTTTAGCTCAAGAAACATTTTCTAATCTTGATAAAAAATACGGATATGATGAATCATCTGTACGTGAATGTTTAAAATTTGTGATGATCCAAGCAAAAGATAGAAAGTTAAAACAGTAATACCCCACCACCGACCGCTGCTTTTTCTTCAGGTTGCGGTTTTTCATTCTCTGGATTATTTGCCGGAGCATCGCTTTGATTTTTTCCTTTTTTGTCAATTTCTTTCAATAATGATTTTACATTCTGAGCTTGTTTATAGGGAGTAAGTGCATCGTCTTCATTTTTATTTTCAGCAGGTTCCGCAACAGTTTTTTTAGCGATTTTAAGAGTAGATACAGATGAACTTCCACCGCGACTGCCTTGAAGTTTTACTAAACTTTCTTCGGCTAAAGAATTAAGGTTATGGAGGGGTTGCAGGGTATCTGTAATTTCCTTGCGAGTAATATCTTGAAACTGAAGACTCATCACAATTTGATCAATATTGTGGGCGACACCTTCGGAACTCGTCAGAGCATTTTCTACGAGATGAGTAAATACTTCAGTAGATTCTTTTGCTGAGGAAATTAGCCTCTGAGCCGCTGAATCAACCGATTGTTTTTTATTTTCCGTTTTCTTCAAATTTTCAATCAAAGAATTTGAAATGGCTTGTACGGAAGTATTGACGGAACTAATCTTTTTAGTGATGTCAGAAGATGCTTGGTTGGTGCGATCAGAAAGTTTTCTAACTTCTTCAGCAACAACACTAAATCCACGACCATGTTCTCCTGCACGAGCCGCCTCGATAGCTGCGTTTAAGGCGAGGAGGTTTGTCTGATCTGAAATATATTGAATATCCTCTGTAATTTTATTAATGGTGGCTGTATTTTCTAAGATGGCTTCAATTGATTTTGAATAATCAATATTTAATTTACAGTTATCATCGAGCATGTCGGTCATTTCTTTTAACAGAGATAAGCTGTCATTCAATACGGTTGAAAGCGAAGGACGTTCGTTACCATCTTTTCCCATATAAGAACTTGAAGTGAACTGTTTATTGATTTCTCCCGTTTCTGATAGATGTTCTTGTGCTCGTTCATAAATATATTTAATCTTATCTCCAATTTCGATAGCAGAATTTTCCGTATGCTCAATCACACCTTTCAATTTTTGTTCAATCTGCGGTGAAGTGGAAAGAAATTTTTGGATAACAAATTCGAGAGTAGAAATTTTTTCATCTCTTTCATTTAAGACGCATTGCAGTTGTTTGATAGTATTAAAATCTGTCCCTTGAAAGTTAGAATGATTTTTACTCTTTTCATAATGTTCTAATTTAACTTCAAATTGGGCAATTTTTTCTTTAGCCTCTTTAAGTCGTTCTCTTTCTAAGTTAAGTTCCTCAGAAATTTTGTGCATGGATTTTTCAATGTCATGATTGGGGTGCTTGGTCTCAATGTTATGGCGTGCATCTCTTAATTCTTGTTCAAGTTTTTTAATTTGATTGTGTAATTCAGAGTGCTCTTCATTGTTTGTGTGAACATCTGTGTTTACAAGCGAGAAACCAAGAATAGACACAATCCAAAGACATCCAGCAAGTAGGGGAATGACCCAAGATTCAAGGTCTAAGAAAGGCCCTATGGCAATAACGGATGCGGGGATTGCAACTAGAACACCATAAAAAACTGGATCGCGAAAAATTTTACTCATAACATCCTCACTTTATATTTTTAATCTAAATCACATTCTGCAAGTTTCCCTTCGGTGGGTTTACGGGGGAACTTTAATTTTTAAGATTATATTTTTTTATGTATTAATCTAAAAATCATGGAAATTTCTTTTGATTACTTTCAGTAAGATTGATAGCTTTTAATGACACACAAAGGAAAACGGAGGAAACTAAAATTGAAAATAATTGTACTTATTAAGCAAACACCCGACACCGAAGCTAAGATTCAATTAAGTTCGGATCAGTCCAGATTGGAATTAGATGCTGTTAAATGGATTATTAATCCTTACGATGAATTTGCGATTGAGGAAGCTCTGAAAATTAAAGAAAAGCAAGGGAGTGGAGAAGTCATCATCGCAAGTTTTGGTAGCGATAAAGCGAAAGAATTGATTATCAAAGGATTGGCGATGGGAGGAGATCGAGGAATTTTAATTTCATCAGAAGATCTTCTAACGAAATTGGACGCACTTTCTGTGACAAAAATTCTTTGCAAAGTGATTGAGAGTGAAAAACCCGATCTGGTTCTGTGCGGAAAACAGGCGATTGATGATGACAATATGCATATTATGGGGATGGTCGCTGAAAAATTAAAATGGCCACATGTTAATGTGATTACAAAATTAGAAATTAAAGATGCAGGAACAGTCATCGTAGAGAGAGAAGTAGAGGGAGGGCAAGTAGAGGTCTATGAGGTAAAAACTCCTTGCGTTCTTGGGGCACATAAATCTTTAAACACACCACGCTTCGCTTCGCTGCCAGGAATTATGAAGGCGAAGAAAAAACCATTTGATGTAAAATCCATTCAAGATTTAGGGTTGAGTCAGGATGATTTATTAAAAACTTTACAGACAACGTGTTTGGGTTATGTAAATCCTCCACAAAAAGCTAAAGGAAAAGTTTTTAAAGGTGAGTCTATTGATATGATGGTAGAAAAATTAGTTAAAGCCTTGCGTGAAGAAGCCAAAGTAATTTAAAAAATTGAAGGAAAAAAATATATGAAAGTTCTAGTTTTTGTTGAACAACGAGAAGGCAAAATAAAAAATGCATCCCTTGAAGCGTTAGCTCTTGGTTATAAATTATCAGGAAATAATGCAGGTGATGTGGGAGCTTGTTTGGTGGGGCAAGGAGTTTCATCTCTTAGCAGCACTCTTAAAGGGTGTGGAGCTGGAACGATACTCACTTTACAAAGCGAAAGTTTAAAAAATTATAATGTGGAAAATTATGCTGAAGCTTTAGAAGTGGGAATTAAAGAGTGGGGGGCAAAAATTGTTTTGGGTGCGGCAACTCCAATGGGGCGTGATTTATTTCCAAAAATGGCGGCAAGATTTGATGCCCCCATTTTAACAGACCTCACCTCCCTTGAAACAAAAGATAGTGGTCAAACATTCGAGGGAAATAAGCCGCTTTATTCAGGAAAATGTATTGCAAAAATGAAATCGCAGGGCAATCTCCATTTTATTACGGTGCGTCCCAACGTATTTTCTTTACCGAAACCTAATGCAGGGGATGCCAATGAAAAAAACATTCCGTTTAATTATTCAGCATCAGGAAAAATCAAAACGCTTGAAATTCGTAAAGGAAAATCCGATCGCCCAGATTTAACCGAAGCGTCTATTATTATTTCGGGGGGAAGATCATTAGGAAATGCTGATAATTTTAAAATTCTCTTTGACTGTGCCGATGTGATTCGAGCAACAGTAGGGGCTTCGCGAGCAGCCGTTGATGCAGGTTATGCAAGTCATGATATGCAAGTAGGGCAGACAGGAAAAACAGTGAATCCTAATCTTTATATTGCTTGTGGTATCTCAGGAGCGATTCAACACATGGCGGGGATGAGGACAGCAAAGTGTATTGTAGCA